>NZ_JBBMXH010000008.1:0-78993 GCF_037996725.1 Xenorhabdus entomophaga | reverse complement strand
TGCTCTTTCCCATTGATAGTCATCAGGAAAATTTTGGACATCCGCGATGAGCACCTCATCAGGAATTTTCATGGGAGGCTTATCACGCGTCATGCAAGGTTCTATTTTATGGCTCCACCGGAACAGGGTACGAATAGAAATCTCAAAATGGGCACTCGTTTGTTCGAAAGTCAACGAATGCTTATCTTTGTATGCCAGGACTCTTTTTCGAAAATCTAAACTGTAACCCATTTCACTTTATGCCTTGTCATGTTGGATTTGGATATTATGACATATTAGTATGATTCTGCTATATGTGGCAGCTCATCAAAAGAGTTAAGATTTTCTTGAATGCCGCTTCAGCAAATAGTTGGAAAGGAATAGGAAATATGAAATTCTCATAATTATGAAAAGTTATATATCAAAAACTTGAAATAAGGGTAGGGATATTTCATCAATAACAACACGCTATAATACCCTCTTTTTACATGCTATTTTATTGATATTATATTTTCTTCGAGATGTTTTTTTACTCTTTTTATGATGATAGATATCATTATTGTTGTATTTAATATAATACTTTAAATTGAACAAATTCCTTATTAACACGCAATGGGAGTAAATGTTAAAAAAGCCAAAAAAGTTAAGAATGAGGTAGCTGTTAATAATATAATGGATTTGAATTAACTGCTATTTATTGCGTTATACGAGTAAGTCAGACATATATTCTTTTATTTATATTTGTTAATTAAATTATTCACACAATAGTTTCGTAATATGATATTTTAACTTTCATGCTTTTTGGTATTGCCTTGAGTGGGTTACCAATAAATAAAAGTTATCAACTGATAACTTGATGCTTATTATTTGGTTTCTGGTGGTAGCCCTAATTGTATGACATATAAAATAATCAGTTATGGATTTATTTGTATGATGTATTCCCAATTCACTTCAAATTTCAGCATCATCAATAAGGCTGTAATTTGAAAAATGAAAAGGCGTGTTGGGCATTATGGATAACAAGAGATTATCTTGTTTTGTATGACTAAAATGAGTAATTTGGTTGCTTATTGAAATAATTTTATTATGGAATTAATTCATAATAATAAATCTTTTGCGAATTGTATCCTTATTAACTAACATTTCATTAGTTAACATTTTGACCGATTGACCTGATAAAACCTTTGGCAAAACACGAAGTTAAAATGCTATCACCATGAATCTGTAATGTTTTGTAGTTATTTAACAATCATTGGGCGAAAGAACATGGATATACGCAATCTTGAAGCTTTTATCGTTTTGGCTGAGACTCTTAATTATCATAAGGCTTCAGAGAGGCTTTATCTTTCTCAGCCTGCCTTGACGAAGAAAATACACGGGTTGGAAGATATTCTTGGTGCTTCACTATTTACAAGGGGGCCAAATGGAACAAGATTGACAGATTTCGGGCATAAGACGCTGGAAAATGCCAGAAAATTCTTAACTCACTATGAACGTTTCAAAAGTCAGGTTCATTTTGATTCAAAAGAAGATATGACCAGACATTTATATATCGGTTCCTGTTTTCCTATCCATAATTATTCTCAAATAGAGAAGCAGGTTATGGAAAAGAAAGGAAATGTTGTACTGGCGTTTGTGACAGGGCTGTCAGTTGAACAACAGGTCAGTTTATTGAACGCAGGGATGTTACATGTTGCGGTGATGCCTTTGGCATCTATTGCACCATTGGAACCGAAAAAGGTATTTACGGAAAGGTTAGTCTATATCTTCAAAAAAAATAGTAACCTGATATCTAAGTTCAGAACGGCGTTAAGTAAGCTTGGAAATGGGATTTCTCCGATAAATTCGTCAGAAAAAAAAGAGGTGGCTGAGTTAACGGATTATCTTAATGTTTTTCCTGTTTATACGGGGGAAAATATGAATTTGTTATTAAAAACAAATGATATTATGTTGATAATTGAAATGATTACAAAAAATAGTGCCTATACCTGTGTGCCTAAGAGGATTATTAGTGCTATTCCTGAGTATTATCTGAATTTTCTGGAAATTGTTGAAACAGATAAAAAAATTGACCTTGGAGTAGTATGGGCAAAATCAATAGATGATCATTTAGTTGATGACGCTGAAAATTTTTCCACATTGGTTGCTGATGTATAATCCAATGAGCAACGGTGGTTTTCTATCGGATATCCATCATTCATTCTCTTGTGAGAATGAAGTTTGGTGTATGACTTTTTAAAAATTTTCTTATTTTTGTATTTTTATTTTGTCAGTAGAGAATAATACTTTCAGGGTTTGAAAAAGAGTAATAGGGTAAGAGAATAGGGAGTGATCGGGCATTGAATGGCAATGCCCGATTATACTCAGGAAATTAGTTAACACTTTGACTTGCATTAAATAATTCGGTCATTTTCTCAAGCTGTTCCTGAATATCTAACCATTCCATCTCGATATTTTCTAATTCAGATTTTGTTTGTGTCTGTTGATGCAGACATTCGGTTAGTTCAGTTTTTCGGTCATTTTCATAGAGTGTGTTATCTGATAGCTTCGCTTCCAAATCTGCCAATGCTGTGCTGAGTTTTTCCATCTGCTTTTCAAGGGTGGCAAGCTGTTTACGCAGTGGCTGCGTTTGGTTACGCAATTCTGCTTCACGCCGTTTTTGATCTTTACGCTCTTGAGCACTGTAATTTGCAGTTCCATTCACTAAAGTGTCGGCATCAGCTTTTTCTTTTTCCTGACTGTCACGCATTTGTTGGCGTTGCAGTTCAGTCAGCCACTGCTGGTAATCTTCTAAATCACCCGTGAAAGGCTCTGCTGCACCATCATGCACCAGATAAAGCTCGTCCGTTGTGGAGCGCAGTAAATGCCTGTCATGCGATACGACGACCAGCGCACCTTCGAAATCAATAAGTGCTTCCGTCAGAGCCTGTCTCATGTCGAGATCAAGATGGTTGGTCGGTTCATCAAGCAGAAGCAAGTTCGGGCGCTGCCAGACAATGAGCGCTAATACCAGACGGGCTTTTTCACCACCGGAAAAACGTCCGCTTGGATCAGTCACCTGATCGCCTTTAAAGCCAAATCCACCAAGATAATCCCGCAGTTGTTGCTCTGCCTCTTGTGGCGCGATTCGGGCTAAATGCTGCAACGGCGATTCGTCTGCGCGCAGGTATTCCAACTGGTGCTGTGCGAAGTATCCCAGCTTGATGCCTTTTGATAAGGCAATTTCTCCTTGCTGTGGCGCAAGTTCGCCTGCCAGCAGTTTGATCAGCGTGGATTTCCCCGCACCATTGCGGCCCAATAAGCCGATACGTGAACCCGGTACGAGGTTTAATTTGATCGAATTCAGGATGGTTTTGTCGCCGTATCCGGCACTGACTTTTTCCATGTTCAAAAGTGGATTAGGCAGGCTATCCGGTTGGCGGAAACTGAAATGGAAGGGATTATCAACATGAGCAGGGGCGATAAGCTCCATACGTTCCAGCATCTTGATGCGGCTTTGTGCCTGCTTCGCTTTGGTGGCTTTGGCGCGAAAGCGGTCAATATAGCTCTGCAAATGAGCCACTTTTTCTTGCTGGCTTTGGTATAGCGCCTGTTGCTGGGCAAGTTTGGCGACGCGTTGCCGTTCGAAAGAGGTGTAGTTCCCCGTATATTCGTACAGATCCTGTTGCTCAATGTGCAGAATTTTATCAATGATCGGATCGAGGAAATCCCGATCGTGGGAAATCAGGATCAAGGTTCCGGTATAATTTTTCAGCCACTTTTCCAGCCAGATGACCGCATCCAGATCAAGGTGGTTGGTCGGTTCATCGAGCAACAGCAAGTCGGAACGACAAATCAGAGCCTGTGCCAGATTGAGGCGCATGCGCCAGCCGCCAGAGAATGACCGGACTGGCTGTTCCAGCTGTGCCGGAGAAAAACCCAAACCGTGCAATAGGCTGGCAGCTCTGGCCCGGATTGTCCATGCCTGAATAGTATCAAGCAAGCCATGAAGATGGGCGATAGCGTGACCGTCATTCTGTTCGTTGGCGATTTGTAGTTTTTGTTCCAGTTGCCGGAATTCACGGTCGCCATCAATCACATATTCCAGTGCTGGCGTTTCCAGAGCGGGCGTTTCCTGATTTACCCAAGCCAGTGACCAGTTATTGGGAAATGTGACGGAACCATTCTCTGCCTGAAGTTCATCTTTCAGTAGTGCGAGCAGGGTAGATTTACCACAACCATTCTTGCCCACTAATCCTACTTTCTGGCCGGGGTTGATGGTTGCATTAGCATTGTCCAGCAGGATACGAATGCCACGGCGGATTTGCAGTGAAGAGAAAACAATCATAGATGTTGTCTATATATAATGTGTTAAGTTAATAATTAGGTTTATATCCTTCATCTTTCAATTTGCTGTCTTGTGAGCCGCAATCGAAATCTATCGGGTATATGTATTCAATTTGATAGCTTGACGTGCATGGTAGCGGAAAATATGTGTCCTGACACGTCTTAGGGGGATTGATGTTATCGCCTAGCGTATTGCCGCCTAAAGTGTTGCTGTTATATACCCATCCTGAACCTCTGAATTCAGTTGCCAATAAGGTTTTGTTGGAGCCTGTTCCCGCGTTGGAACATGTCACGATTCACGATCTCTATGGCTGTTACCCCGATTTTTTTATTGATGTAGCCTGGGAGCAAAAATTGCTGCGTGAGCACAAAATTATTGTATTCCAGCATCCTCTGTATACTTATAGTTGCCCTGCGTTATTAAAAGAGTGGATGGATCGCGTATTGAACCGGGATTTTGTCAGCGGGGCTGAACATGCGTTGAGAGGAAAATACTGGCGCTCTGTCATCACGACAGGGGAACCGAAAGGTGCTTACCAGAGAGGGGGATATAATCTTTATCCGTTGGAAGAGATTCTCCGTCCTTTTGAATTGACGGCATTAATGTGCCAGATGCATTGGTTATCACCAATGATAGTTTACAGTGCCAGACGCCAACGGCCCGAAGCTCTCGTGAGTCATGCGGATGCTTATCGGGAATGGCTGAAAGCGCCATTGTCTTTGGGAGGACTATGACCATGGAGACTTCAGCGCTGTTAAGCGCCGGAACACTGTTTTTATTTGCTGCTGTTGTGGCTGTTCCCCTCGCCCAAAAATTCAAAATTGGGGCCATATTAGGCTATCTCATTGCAGGAATCGCACTTGGCCCGTGGGGGCTGGGGTTTATCAAGGATGTTGATGAGATCCTGCATTTCTCTGAACTTGGCGTGGTTTTCCTGATGTTCATTATCGGCCTTGAGTTAAATCCTGCAAAACTCTGGCAACTCAGGCGCTCGATTTTTGGCGCTGGTACAGCACAGGTAACATTCACTGCGCTGGTACTGGCCTCCTTTCTTTGTCTGATGAATTTTTCATGGCAGGCTGCGGTTATTGGCGGTGTTGGTCTTGCGATGTCATCCACTGCGATGTCGCTGCAATTGATGAAAGAGAAGGGAATGACCAATAATGAAGGCGGGCAGCTCGGTTTTTCCATTCTGCTGTTTCAGGATATGGCAGTCATCCCCGCTTTGGCGATGATCCCATTACTGGCTGGAGGATCTGGTTCCAGTGACTGGTATCGCATTGGACTGAAAATTGCGGCTTTCGCCGGTATGTTGCTGGGAGGCAGATATTTGCTGCGTCCCCTGTTTCGCTTAGTGGTGAAATCAGGTGTCAGGGAGATGTTTACCGCCGCTTCATTGCTGGTTGTATTGGGGGCGGCGATTTTTATGGAGACGTTGGGGTTTTCAATGGCGCTCGGTACTTTCATTGCCGGTGTCTTGTTAGCAGATAGCGAATATCGCCACGAACTGGAGATCTCCATTGAACCCTTCAAGGGATTGTTGCTCGGGTTATTTTTTATTTCTGTCGGTATGTCTCTCAATATGGGAGTCTTACTGACTCATCTGGTTAGTGTCTTGCTCAGTGTCACAGGTTTGGTGCTGATAAAGGGCCTCATACTTTATATTATCGGCAGAATATCCGGTTTAAAAAAATCATCGAGCGTACAATTCTCCGGCGTACTCAGTCAGGGAGGCGAATTTGCATTCGTCTTATTTTCTGCCGCGCTAGGGCAGGGCGTGTTGGATCAGAATCAGATATCACTCCTGTTGGTTGTGGTGACATTATCAATGATGACAACACCCTTGGTAATGCAGTTGATTGAAAGCATGCTGGCGCGCCGATATAACGAACAGGAAGGGCATAATTCACCGGATGAACATCATGAACAGCCATTTGTGGAAGATAATAATCCACAGGTGATTTTGGTGGGGTTTGGACGCTTCGGGCAAGTGGTCGGGCGTTTGTTGATGGCGAATAAAATCCGCACCACAGTATTGGAACGTGAAGTGAGTGCAATCAGTACCATGCGACGTTATGGCTATAAGGTGTATTATGGCGATGCGAGCGAACTGGCGCTGTTGCGTTCAGCGGGAGCTGCCAAAGCCAGGGCGATTGTCATTACCAGTGACGAACCGGAAAATACGATGGCGATCGTCCATTTGTGCCAGAAGCATTTTCCTCACCTGAATATTCTTGCACGTGCAAGGGGGCGTCTCGAAGCCCATGAACTGTTGCAAAGTGGCGTGAAAGATTTTAATCGGGAAACATTTTCCAGTGCATTGGAATTGGGGCGGAAGGTACTGATTAGGCTGGGTATGCATCCACATCAGGCACATCGCGCACAGCAGCATTTCCGGCGCTTGGATATACGTATGTTACGTGAACTGATGCCGCATCTGCATGGGGATGTAGCACAAATATCCCGCGTCAAAGAAGCTCGCAGGGAATTGGAAGAATTGTTTGAACGGGAAATGATTAATGAGCGTCGCCAGCCGGAAGGATGGGATGAAAATGAATAGCGTTGGGGGGAATTATGTCAACCAGTCGTAAGCGTTTTATTGCAGGGGCAGTTTGTCCGAAATGCCAGTCACAGGATACGTTGGCTATGTGGCAGGAAAATAAGGTTGATATCGTAGAATGTATCCATTGTGGTCATACGCAGAGGCAAACCGATGAAGCTGTCACTTCCCATGTCAGGGAGCAGGAACAGGTTATTGGCATTTTTACACCACAATGAATAATCGTAAATACGGTGAACAACAGTAACTAAATGTATAAGCAATAAATTGTGGATAAATTTTGCCGTCGATAGGTACAGGGGCGTAGAATTCCGTTACAATTGCCAGCATTTTTTGAGTTGTAAAAACTTTCCCTCACGGGTTTTTCCCTTCGGGTATGTAGGAGTTGTCATGAAAGTAGCAAAAGACTTGGTGGTCAGCCTGGCTTATCAAGTAAGAACAGAAGATGGTGTTTTAGTTGATGAGTCCCCGGTGAGCGCACCGTTAGACTATCTGCATGGCCATGGTTCTCTGATCAGCGGGTTGGAGAAAGCCCTTGAAGGTCGTGAGGCGGGTGAACGTTTTGATGTCAGTGTAGAAGCTGATGATGCCTACGGTCAGTATGATGAGAATCTGGTTCAGCGTGCACCAAAAGAGGTGTTTGTTGGCGTTGAGGATGTTCAGGTTGGCATGCGTTTTCTGGCAGATACCGATCAGGGACCTATCCCGGTAGAAATTACCGCAGTGGAAGGCGATGAAGTTGTTGTTGATGCAAACCACATGCTGGCTGGTCAAAACCTGAAATTCAATGTTGAGATTGTAGCGGTTCGTGACGCAACCGAAGAAGAATTAGCACATGGCCATGTACATGGTCAGGGTGATCACGATCATCACCATGATCACGATCACGGTGATCACGGATGCTGTGGCGGTGGTTGCCACTAATTTTGCTCAGGCTGAATTAGCAGAAAAAGGGAAGCGCGGTTTGGGCTTCTCTTTTTTATCTGATCCTTCAGCCTTCCCTGGCCGATACTGCCCCGGACTATCAGGCGAGTAATGTCAGGAATAGTGTTAATAATGTGGAGGAGGCGTTTCTTCTGAAAGTGGCGCAATGATCGATGTCTGGTGGGTTTTCAGACGATCCGCCATTAACCGAAGTTGTTCTTTCAACTGCTCAGTTTCTATCTGCTGTTTTCTAACTTCTTGATTTAACTCTTCAATAGTGGCTTCCTGATAGGCCAGTTTCGTTTCCAGCTGTTCAAATCTTTGTTCAACTTCGGATAATTCCATTATTTTTCCTCCTGCTTCTGGGTAATTAATAACATGACGAAGCGATCATTTTGTTCCGGTTGGCACTATAATACTCAAAATATCCGGTGAAAGAGGATTTCACGAAATTTCTTCACATTAATGTTGTCTTAATGATTTTCAGATCAAGGCATAGCAAATATTGTCATTGGTTTCCGTGGGCAGTTATAGTAAATGTGATGTGTAACTGTACTAACGGTGAACCCACCCAAATTTATTGGAGAATAGGATGAAATCATTGTTTAAAACATCTCTGCTGGCAACAACTCTGGCACTTGCATTTAGTGTACCTCAGGCCTTGGCTGCTAATACAGAAACCAAAAGCGAAGTAAAACTGAATAGTGCGTTTAAAACGGTAGAGCAGCAAAATTCTTATGCTCTGGGGGCTTCTCTGGGTAGCTACATGGCAAACTCATTAAAAGAGCAGAAAACGCTTGGCATCAATATAGAAAAAGCGCAATTGCTGGCGGGTGTTGAGGATGCTTTAAATAGTAAAAGTAAGCTGACGGATGAGGAAATTCAGGAAACTCTGCTTTCTTTTGAATCTAAAGTGAAAGAGGCCGCCCGGGCTAAAGCAGAGAAAGAAGCCGGTGAAAATGGTGAGAAAGGGGATAAGTACCGTGAAGAGTTCGCTAAGAAAGCCGGCGTAATCAAGACTAGATCCGGGCTTCTCTACAAAGTTGAAAAAGCAGGAACGGGTACAACACCTAAAGAAAGCGACACAGTGGTTGTTAACTATAAAGGTGCTTTGATTGATGGTCAGGTTTTTGATAGCTCATATGAGCGCAAAGAGCCTCTGTCAATTCGTTTGGACAGTGTGATCCCAGGCTGGAAAGAAGGTTTGCAGCATGTGAAAAAAGGCGGAAAAATCACATTGGTTATTCCACCTGACTTGGCTTACGGTCAGGCAAGTTTACCTAAGATCCCGGCTAACTCCACTTTAGTTTTTGATGTTGAATTACTGGATATTAAACCGGCTGCCAAGGCAAAATAATCCCCCTAATAATTAAGGCATTACATAGACAGGGGCTTAATGGCCCCTGTTTTATCAAGTTTATCTTTCACCTTTCGATTTACTGCTGGTATTTACCTCTATTTGATTAGTAATAAGCATGAATAAAGAAAAATGAATTTGTTGCTTATTATTTTCCGGAGAATTAAATAAAATATCTGAGTCATATTCAGCTATAAAGCTGTGATAGACCCCTGAGGTATACTCAGCAACAGCTTGACGTCAATTCAATGTGGTTTTAACGTCATTATTCTGAATAGAATAGAGATATTTTAAATGCTTTCTGTTTAGGGCTTGTTTCATATGGCTATTTTATTTGCCATTTTGGATTTGGGCTGTACTCGAAATTTCCATGTACTTCGTGTACGCTCCGGTTTCTATGTAGTCCGTATTCAAATTGCCTGCAACAGTAGGTAACTATTGAGATAAGCCTGAGTTGCAGTAATGTGATTTTATAATAAATCTCGCCCTGATATTTTTGGTGAGGCAAAGTCTTAGCTTGAAGGATGGTGTATTACATGTCTACCCCGCTATTAACCGGTGATAACATATCTACTGATAACAGTGATATTGATTTACTAGAAAACCAACCGTTTAGTGAAACGGATCATGAAATTTTAAATTCTTACGAAGCTGCTGTTGATGGCCTGGCTATGTTGATTGGTGGGCATTGCGAAATAGTTCTTCATTCACTGGAAGACCTTAAATGTTCAGCTGTCAGAATAGCCAATGGGGAACATACTGGTCGTAAAATCGGTTCCCCGATTACTGATTTGGCATTGCGGATGCTGCATGACATTACAGATGAAGACTGTAGTGTTTCCAAGGCGTATTTCACGCGGGCAAAAAGTGGTTCTTTGATGAAATCCATCACAATTGCCATTCGCAACCGCCATCGTCGGGTTATTGGTCTTTTGTGTATCAATATGAATCTGGATGTACCTTTCTCGCAAATTATCCAAACCTTTATTCCAGAAAAGACCCGTGAAGTTGCTTCAAACGTTAACTTTGCTTCTTCCGTGGATGATTTGGTTGCACAGACTTTGGAATTCACGATTGAAGAAGTGAATGCTGATCGCAATGTTTCCAATAATGCGAAAAACAGACAGGTAGTGCTTAACCTTTATGAGAAAGGTATTTTTGATATTAAGGATGCCATTAACCAAGTCGCTGATCGTTTGAATATCTCCAAGCATACGGTATACCTCTATATTCGCCAGTTTAAAAATGGTGAATGCGTTAGTTCGGAGAAGTAATGTCGTCACTGTCTTATTGCCTGCTGGTCACAGGGCCAGCTTACGGTACTCAGCAAGCCAGCAGCGCCTATCAGTTTGCTCAGGCGTTGATTGCCGCCGGACATAAACTGCATAGCGTGTTTTTTTATCGCGAAGGCATCCAAAATGGTAATCAATTGGTCGCCCCCGCCAATGATGAATTTGATTTGGTCAGGGCCTGGCAGGCATTGGCAGTCCGGCATCAGTTCAATCTGTTTATTTGCGTTGCGGCTGCATTGCGGCGTGGGGTTGCAGACGAACAGCAAGCCAGTGAATTGAATCTTCCTGTTGCAAATCTGGCAGATGGATTTGAACTCAGTGGGCTGGGATCACTGGCAGAAGCCATGATGCTGTGTGACCGCGTAATACAATTTTAGGGGGCATGGGTATTGATGAAAAAGATAGCTTTTGTTTTTACCGAAGCTCCCCATGGCTCTTCCGCCGGCAGGGAAGGGCTGGATGCGTTGCTCGCGACATCAGCATTAACTGAGCAGATCGGTGTATTTTTTATTTCTGATGGTGTGTTTCAGTTACTGCCCAATCAGCACCCGGATAAAATTCTGGCTCGTGACTATATTTCAACATTTAAGATCCTGCCCCTCTATGACATTGATAAATGTTATATCTGCCTTGATGATTTGGTGATTCGGGGAGGAAATCCTGCAAGCAATTTTGTGCTGGAGGCTGAATTTCTCTCCGCAGTCGCCATACGAGAAATGCTGGCGGGTTATGATGTTGTGTTGAAATTTTAATCTATTGTAGGCAGGTAACATGTTATATACTGTCAGTCGCTCACCTTACCATGATGACTTCAATGCAATGCTTGGCCTTGTATCGGATACCGATGATGTTCTGCTAATTCAAAATGGCGTGTTGCTGGGTATCAGTGAGAATCGTTATTTGGCTGAGTTGCTCCGTAGCGGAGCGGGCATTTATGCCTTAAAGGAAGATCTGGACGCACGGGGGCTGTTTGAACAGATTTCAGACCGTGTAAAGGTGGTTGATTATAGAGGCTTTGTTAGCTTAACGGTCAAACATCAGCAAAATTTTGCCTGGTAAATATGAATTGCGCTTTTCAGCTATTTTGCCAGCATAGAAAAACTGTATATTTCTTGACACCTCGTCAAGTCAGCAATAAAATTCCGCGTCCTCTCGTTTTGTCATTATGGCTGCGAGAGGGTAAAATCCGTGTTTACGAAGCAAAAAACCAGGAGCTTTTTTAATAATGGCAACTATTAACCAGCTGGTTCGCAAATCTCGTAGCTCGAAAGTTGTGAAAAGCAACGTTCCTGCTCTGGAAGCTTGCCCGCAAAAACGTGGCGTATGTACTCGTGTATATACCACCACTCCTAAAAAACCAAACTCCGCACTGCGTAAAGTATGTCGTGTGCGTTTGACTAACGGTTTCGAAGTTTCTTCCTACATCGGTGGTGAAGGCCACAACCTGCAGGAACACTCCGTTATCCTGATCCGTGGCGGTCGTGTTAAAGACTTGCCAGGTGTGCGTTACCACACTGTTCGCGGTGCACTGGACTGTGCAGGTGTTAAAGACCGTAAACAAGGTCGTTCTAAGTACGGTGTGAAGAAGCCAAAGGCTTAATGGTTCTCCGTTAAGTAAGGCCAAACCTTTTTCACTTAAATGTCAAAATAAACTCGTAGAGTTTTGGACAACCCTGAAATTCGAAACGGAGTATTTCCATGCCACGTCGTCGTGTAATTGGTCAACGTAAAATTCTGCCAGATCCAAAGTTCGGATCTGAACTGCTGGCCAAATTTGTGAATATCCTGATGGTAGACGGTAAGAAGTCTGTCGCAGAAGCAATTGTATATGGTGCGCTTGAGACCCTGGCTCAGCGTTCTGGTAAAAATCATCTGGAAGCATTCGAGCTGGCACTGGATAACGTGCGCCCGACTGTGGAAGTTAAGTCCCGCCGTGTTGGTGGTTCTACTTATCAGGTTCCAGTTGAAGTTCGTCCGGTTCGTCGTAATGCTCTGGCAATGCGTTGGATCGTTGATGCTGCTCGTAAACGCGGTGATAAATCGATGGCTTTGCGCCTGGCGAATGAATTATCTGATGCGGCTGAAAACAAAGGCGCTGCTGTGAAGAAACGTGAAGACGTTCACCGTATGGCAGAAGCTAACAAGGCGTTCGCACACTACCGTTGGTAATCCATTTTTTTGTAACCCAACGGCTGTGAATATGTTCTGGGTAGCGACTTTGCTACCCGTTCTCTGAATTGAACGCCCACGAGAGAGGAAAAAATGGCTCGTAAAACACCTATAGCGCGTTACCGCAATATCGGTATCAGTGCGCACATCGACGCCGGTAAAACCACGACAACAGAACGTATTCTGTTTTACACAGGCGTAAACCATAAAATCGGTGAAACTCACGAAGGTTCTGCAACTATGGACTGGATGGAGCAGGAACAGGAACGTGGTATTACCATCACGTCTGCTGCGACTACTGCATTCTGGTCTGGTATGGCTAAACAGTATGAACCACACCGCATCAACATCATCGACACCCCAGGACACGTTGACTTCACCATCGAAGTAGAACGTTCCATGCGTGTTCTTGACGGCGCAGTCATGGTTTACTGTGCAGTTGGTGGTGTTCAGCCTCAGTCTGAGACTGTATGGCGTCAGGCTAACAAATATAAGGTTCCACGTATCGCGTTCGTTAACAAAATGGACCGTATGGGTGCGAACTTCCTGCGCGTTGTTGAGCAGATCAAAACTCGTCTGGCTGCTAACCCAGTTCCACTTCAACTGGCAATCGGTGCTGAAGATACCTTCACCGGTGTTGTTGACCTGCTGAAAATGAAAGCAATCAACTGGAACGAAACTGATCAGGGCACTACCTTCACTTATGAAGATATCCCGGCTGACATGCTTGAACTGGCTGAAGAATGGCACCAGAATCTGGTTGAATCCGCTGCAGAAGCATCAGAAGACCTGATGGACAAATATCTGGGCGGTGAAGAGCTGACTGAAGAAGAAATCAAAGTAGCTCTGCGTAAACGCGTTCTGGCTAACGAAATTATCCTGGTTACCTGTGGTTCTGCATTTAAGAACAAAGGTGTTCAGGCAATGCTGGATGCAGTTATCGATTACCTGCCAGCACCAACTGATGTTGAATCCATCAAAGGTATGCTGCCAGACGGTAAAGATACTCCAGCAGAACGTCACTCCAGCGATGAAGAGCCATTCTCTGCTCTGGCGTTCAAAATCGCTACTGACCCATTCGTGGGTAACCTGACGTTCTTCCGTGTTTACTCTGGTGTTGTTAACTCTGGTGACACCGTACTGAACCCGATAAAAGACAAGAAAGAACGTTTTGGCCGTATCGTTCAGATGCACGCCAACAAACGTGAAGAAATTAAAGAAGTCCGTGCAGGCGACATCGCCGCTGCGATCGGCCTGAAAGATGTGACTACAGGTGATACTCTCTGTGACATGACCTCTCCAATCATTCTGGAGCGCATGGAATTCCCAGAGCCAGTTATCTCTGTTGCTATCGAACCAAAAACTAAAGCTGACCAAGAAAAAATGGGTATCGCTTTAGGTCGTTTGGCTCAGGAAGACCCATCATTCCGCGTAAGCAGTGATGAAGAGACTGGTCAGACTCTCATTGCAGGTATGGGTGAGCTGCACCTTGACGTTCTGGTTGACCGTATGCGTCGTGAATTCAACGTGGAAGCGAACGTCGGTAAACCTCAGGTTGCTTATCGTGAAACTATCCGCTCTTCTGTTGAGCAGGAAGGTAAACACGCTAAACAGTCCGGTGGTCGCGGTCAGTACGGTCACGTTTGGCTACGTATCGAGCCTCTGGAAGCAGGTGGTGCTGGTTACGAATTCGCAAACGAAATCGTTGGTGGTGTTGTTCCTAAAGAATACATCCCAGGCGTTGACAAAGGCGTTCAGGAACAGCTGAAGGGCGGTGTTCTGGCTGGTTATCCAATCGTTGACGTTAAAGTTGCCTTGTTCGATGGTTCTTACCATGACGTTGACTCCTCAGAAATCGCCTTTAAAATTGCTGCATCCATGGCATTTAAAGAAGGCTTCATGAAAGCGAAACCAGTTCTGCTGGAACCTATCATGAAAGTTGAAGTGGAAACACCAGAAGACTATATGGGTGACGTCATCGGTGACTTGAACCGTCGCCGTGGTATGATCGATGGTATGGATGATGTAGCTACGGGCAAAATTGTTCGTGCTCAAGTACCATTGTCTGAAATGTTTGGTTATGCTACTGACCTGCGTTCTCAGACCCAAGGTCGTGCTTCTTACTCCATGGAGTTCTTGAAGTACAACGAAGCGCCGAGCAACGTCGCTCAGGCTATTATCGAAGCTCGTAAATCTAGATAAGTTTTCGAGTTTACTATCTTTTAGCTCCCTCCTCTCTGTGATGGGGGAGCGGTATTAAGGAATAGAGTCGTGTCTAAAGAAAAGTTTGAACGTTCAAAACCGCACGTTAACGTTGGTACTATCGGTCACGTTGACCACGGTAAAACTACCCTGACTGCTGCAATCACCACTGTTCTGGCGAAAACTTACGGCGGTAGCGCTCGTGCTTTCGACCAGATCGATAACGCACCAGAAGAAAAAGCACGTGGTATCACCATCTCTACTTCTCACGTAGAATACGATACCCCAACTCGCCACTACGCGCACGTTGACTGCCCAGGCCACGCCGACTATGTGAAAAACATGATCACCGGTGCTGCTCAGATGGACGGCGCGATCCTGGTTGTTGCTGCAACTGATGGCCCAATGCCACAGACTCGTGAGCACATCCTGCTGGGTCGTCAGGTAGGCGTTCCATACATCATCGTATTCCTGAACAAATGTGACATGGTTGATGATGAAGAGCTGCTGGAACTGGTAGAAATGGAAGTACGTGAGCTGCTGTCTCAGTACGATTTCCCAGGCGACGACACGCCAATCATCCGTGGTTCTGCTCTGAAAGCGCTGGAAGGCGAAGCAGAGTGGGAAGCGAAAATCATCGAACTGGCTGAAGCACTGGATAACTACATCCCAGAACCAGAGCGTGACATTGACAAGCCATTCCTGCTGCCAATCGAAGACGTATTCTCCATCTCCGGCCGTGGTACCGTAGTTACCGGTCGTGTAGAGCGTGGTATCGTTAAAGTGGGTGACGAAGTCGAAATCGTGGGTATCAAAGAAACCACTAAAACAACTTGTACCGGCGTTGAAATGTTCCGCAAACTGCTGGACGAAGGCCGTGCGGGTGAGAACGTGGGTGTTCTGCTGCGTGGTACTAAGCGTGATGACGTTGAGCGTGGTCAGGTTCTGGCGAAGCCAGGTTCTATCCACCCACACACTCAGTTCGAATCTGAAGTGTATATCCTGAGCAAAGATGAAGGTGGCCGTCATACTCCATTCTTCAAAGGTTACCGTCCACAGTTCTACTTCCGTACAACTGACGTAACCGGTACTATCGAACTGCCAGAAGGCGTAGAGATGGTAATGCCAGGTGACAACATCAACATGGTAGTTAACCTGATTGCGCCAATCGCAATGGACGAAGGTCTGCGTTTCGCAATCCGTGAAGGCGGCCGTACTGTAGGTGCTGGTGTTGTTGCTAAAGTGATCGCATAATTCATTTAATGTGTTCATTTGGAAGGGCATCGACAGATGCCCTTTTTATACGTTGTCTTAAGACTAAATTTTAGCGCGAGTTTTAAAACATTGTCTTAAGAAGAACCTATCTCATCAATAGTTGTTCATTAATAATTGTCTAATGGCAAGATAAATCGTCATTTGATTGCTATTCTTAACTATTGGTGAGATAGGCTCTGATACAACGGATGGGCTTAAAGATCATAATGATAAGAAAGTCCTACTGAATTATGGCGCCGAGTCAGATACAATTATCTTTGGGTTCGGTCTGATTTGTTTTGCTCTTGCGAGGCAAGCTGGCTATCTATTTTCATCATAGTTACTTACATAGAGTTACAGGTTGGTTTATGAGTGCGAATAGCGATGCTCAAGAAAGCGGGCGTGGTCTTGATATAGCAAAGTGGCTATTGGTAGCAGTGCTGCTGGTGGTTGCTATTGTGGGTAATTATTATTACCGAGAGTATAACCTGCCTCTGCGCGCGATAGCCGTCGTTGCTATTGTTGCCCTTGCAGGAGCAGCTGCATTGTGGACTGTGAAAGGTAAATCTGCGTTAGCATTTGCCCGTGAAGCCCGCATTGAAATGCGGAAAGTCATTTGGCCAACTCGCCAGGAAGCGCTGCATACAACTCTGATTGTTGCGGCTGTGACGGCTGTCATGTCCCTGATTTTGTGGGGATTGGATGGTATACTGGTGCGTTTAGTTTCATTTATTACAGGCCTGAGGTTTTAAAAAATGTCTGAATCCCCAAAAAAGCGTTGGTATGTCATACAGGCATTTTCTGGGTTTGAAGGTCGTGTCGCTCAATCTCTGCGTGAGCATATCAAATTACAGGATATGGAAGATTCTTTCGGTGAAGTTATGGTGCCGACAGAAGAAGTTGTTGAGATCCGCAGTGGCCAACGCCGTAAAAGCGAACGTAAATTCTTCCCCGGCTATGTCTTGGTACAGATGGTAATGAACGATGCAAGCTGGCATTTGGTTCGTAGTGTACCTCGCGTAATGGGTTTTATCGGCGGCACGTCTGACCGTCCGGCACCAATTAGCGATAAAGAAGTTGATGCGATTATGAATCGTCTTCAGCAAGTTGGTGATAAGCCACGGCCAAAAACGTTGTTCGAACCCGGCGAAATGGTTCGTGTCAGCGATGGCCCGTTTGCAGACTTCAATGGTGTAGTGGAAGAAGTCGATTACGAGAAGAGCCGCTTGAAAGTTTCGGTTTCTATCTTCGGTCGTGCTACACCAGTCGAGCTGGATTTCAGTCAGGTAGAGAAAGCCTGATTTGATGCTTAAATAAGCGGGCTCGCTTGCAAAGGGTGTGAAATTAGCATACAATTTCGCGCCTTTTGTTTTTTATCCGGGTATTATTTATTAGATGATGCCTCCTGGATAAACAAGGTAATGTTTTAAGTGGCCTGGTCTTTTGACGGGGCCTAAATCGTCAGGGGAGCCTCATTTTGAGGCGATAAGACCCACATAGAGGAAATATAATGGCTAAGAAAGTACAAGCCTACGTTAAGCTGCAAGTTGCAGCGGGTATGGCTAACCCAAGCCCACCAGTTGGTCCAGCTCTGGGTCAACAGGGTGTTAACATCATGGAATTCTGTAAAGCGTTCAATGCTAAAACTGAAAGCATTGAAAAAGGCCTGCCAATTCCAGTTGTTATTACTGTTTATGCAGACCGTTCTTTCACTTTCGTTACCAAAACCCCACCAGCGGCTGTTCTGCTGAAAAAAGCAGCAGGCGTTAAATCTGGTTCTGGCAAACCGAACAAAGACAAAGTTGGTAAAGTAACCAGCGCTCAAATTCGTGAAATTGCTGAAACTAAAGCTGCGGACATGACTGGTGCTGACGTTGACGCGATGATGCGTTCAATCGAAGGTACTGCTCGTTCCATGGGCCTGGTAGTGGAGGGTTAATCAATGGCTAAACTGACCAAGCGCATGCGCACTATTCGTGAAAAAGTTGATGCAACTAAACAATACGAAATCAACGAAGCTGTTGCTCTGCTGAAAGAACTGGCTACTGCTAAGTTTGTAGAAAGCGTTGACGTAGCTGTTAATCTTGGCATCGATGCTCGTAAATCTGACCAGAACGTTCGTGGCGCAACTGTACTGCCACACGGTACCGGTCGTTCAGTACGTGTTGCTGTATTTACTCAGGGCGCAAATGCTGAAGCGGCTAAAGCTGCTGGCGCTGAACTGGTAGGTATGGAAGATCTGGCTGAGATGATTAAGAAAGGCGAGATGAACTTCGACGTAGTTATCGCATCTCCAGATGCAATGCGCGTTGTTGGCCAACTGGGCCAAATCCTGGGCCCACGTGGTCTGATGCCAAACCCGAAAGTTGGTACTGTAACTCCTAACGTTGCTGAAGCTGTACAAAACGCTAAAGCAGGTCAGGTTCGTTACCGTAACGACAAGAACGGTATCATCCACACTACCATCGGTAAAGTTGACTTCGAATCTGACAAACTGAGAGAAAACCTGGAAGCTCTGCTGGTTGCGCTGAAAAAAGCTAAGCCATCTTCTGCTAAAGGCGTTTACATCAAGAAAGTTAGCCTGTCTACTACCATGGGTGCAGGTGTTGCGATCGACCAGTCTGGTCTGAGCGCTTCAGTTTAATTATTTAAGCTGAGAATAACGCTTTACCTTAGCGTCAGATTTGTCTAAAATCTGACGCTTAAAATTTGTCTGATAGGGTGTGTAATGACACTCAGCTTTTGAAAAATAAGGTAATATCGGCAAATAACAAGTTTTCGGTTGGAGCTTGGCCCTAATCCAAGCCCCGTCCAAGACCGCAGGCGTAAGTACGTAGAAATAATTTACTTACTTAATATCCTGCGTAGACGGTGACAGAGCCAAATGAAATTTATTTTCTGGATTCTGCTCACCGTGTTTTAGCGCTCAGGCACATTTTGTGCCTTGAGTGAAGTGAGTTCCGGGTTTTCCCGGTTAATCCAGGAGCAAGAAGCTAATGGCACTAAATCTTCAAGACAAACAAGCGATTGTTGCTGAAGTCAGCGAAGTAGCCAAAGGCGCGCTGTCTGCGGTTGTTGCGGATTCTCGTGGCGTTACCGTAGATAAAATGACTGAACTGCGTAAAGCAGGTCGCGAAGCTGGCGTTTACATGCGTGTTGTTCGTAACACCCTGATGCGTCGTGCTGTTGAAGGTACTGAGTTCGAGTGCCTGAAAGAAGCGTTTGTTGGTCCAACCTTGATTGCTTTTTCTAACGAACATCCGGGCGCAGCAGCTCGTCTGTTCAAAGATTTCGCGAAAGCGAACCCAGCATTCGAGATTAAAGCAGCAGCCTTTGAAGGTGAGTTCATCCCAGGATCAAATATCGATCGTCTGGCAACACTCCCAACTTACGATGAAGCAATCGCACGCCTGATGGCAACCATGAAAGAAGCCTCTGCAGGCAAACTGGTTCGCACTCTGGCTGCACTACGCGATCAGAAAGAAGCTGCTTAATAGCCTATTTCCTTCGTTGCTTTTTAACGTATAAACTTTTTCTGAATTTTAGGAACACATTGTTATGTCTATCACTAAAGAACAAATTCTGGACGCAGTTGCAGAAATGTCTGTAATGGACGTTGTTGAACTGATCAGCATGATGGAAGAGAAATTCGGCGTTTCTGCTGCTGCAGCTGTTGCTGTAGTTGGTGGTGCTGCTGAAGCAGTTGAAGAAAAAACTGAATTCGACGTAATCCTGACTGGCGTTGGCGCAAACAAAGTTGCTGTAATCAAAGCAGTACGTGGCGCAACTGGCCTGGGTCTGAAAGAAGCTAAAGACCTGGTTGAAAGCGCACCAGCAGCACTGAAAGAAGCCATCAGCAAAGACGACGCTGAAGCTCTGAAAAAATCTCTGGAAGAAGCTGGTGCTTCTGTTGAGATCAAGTAAGATCAGTTTGAAGTTCGCAGCCTGATTTTTTAAGGCTGGCGGCTGGCGATTTTTTAATCGCCAGCCTTTTTGCGCTGTAGGGAGTTAGTAGCATTTCACACTGTTTGGCTACTAATTAACCCAAAATACTTCTTCCTATTGACGACTTAATATACTGCGTTCTCAGCTACGATCCACTCGGGTAGCTCGGTAGTAAGGTAACGCAATGAAATGATTTAAGAGTAATAGTAATGGGTATTACGGAAAATATTCTATTTTCTGTTCGAAAAAAATAGTGTTGCAGCGTGCTGTCCTTAAGGGCGGACAGAGTGGGTCACTTGTCAGCGAGCTGAGGAACCCTATGGTTTACTCCTATACCGAGAAAAAACGTATTCGTAAGGATTTTGGTAAACGTCCACAAGTTTTGGATGTTCCATACCTTCTTTCTATCCAACTTGACTCGTTCCAGAAGTTTATCGAGCAAGATCCTGAAGGCCAGAATGGACTGGAAGCGGCCTTCCGTTCTGTGTTCCCAATTCAGAGTTACAGCGGCAATTCTGAGCTGCAATATGTAA
Organism: Xenorhabdus entomophaga; assembly: GCF_037996725.1. Classification (NCBI taxonomy): domain Bacteria; kingdom Pseudomonadati; phylum Pseudomonadota; class Gammaproteobacteria; order Enterobacterales; family Morganellaceae; genus Xenorhabdus; species Xenorhabdus entomophaga. Next base: position 58,451 of record NZ_JBBMXH010000008.1, on the reverse strand, counting down.
GCTACCGTCTTGGCGAACCTGTTTTTGATGTTAAAGAATGTCAGATCCGTGGTGTGACTTTCTCCGCACCGTTGCGCGTTAAACTGCGTCTGGTGATCTATGAGCGCGAAGCGCCAGAAGGCACAGTCAAAGACATCAAAGAACAAGAAGTCTACATGGGTGAAATTCCACTCATGACTGATAACGGTACTTTCGTTATCAACGGTACTGAGCGCGTTATCGTATCTCAGTTGCACCGTAGCCCAGGCGTTTTCTTTGACAGCGATAAGGGTAAAACCCATTCATCCGGTAAGGTACTGTATAATGCACGTATCATCCCTTACCGTGGTTCATGGCTGGACTTCGAATTTGATCCAAAAGATAACTTGTTTGTGCGTATCGACCGCCGCCGTAAACTGCCGGCTTCGATTATTCTGCGCGCGATGGATTACTCTACTGAAGACATCCTGAATCTGTTCTTCAACAAAACTGTTTTCGAAATTCGCGACAACAAATTGCAGATGACGCTGGTTCCAGAACGTCTGCGTGGCGAGACTGCTTCATTTGATATTGAAGCGAACGGCAAGGTCTATGTTGAAAAAGGCCGTCGTATTACTGCTCGTCATATCCGCCAGTTAGAAAAAGATCAGGTAGACCGCATTGAGGTGCCTGTCGAATATATCGCGGGTAAAGTTGTAGCAAAAGACTACATCGACCAGAACACAGGTGAAATCATCTGTGTGGCTAACATGGAACTCTCTTTGGATCTACTGGCGCGTCTGAGCCAGTCCGGTCACAAATCTATCGAGACCCTGTTTACCAACGATCTGGATCACGGTGCATACATTTCCGAAACTCTGCGTGTTGACCCAACCAACGATCGCCTGAGCGCACTGGTTGAAATCTATCGCATGATGCGTCCGGGTGAACCACCAACACGAGAAGCTGCAGAAAACCTGTTTGAGAACCTGTTCTTCTCTGAAGATCGTTATGATCTGTCTGCGGTTGGTCGTATGAAGTTCAACCGTTCTTTGGATCGCGATCAGATTGAAGGTTCCGGTATCCTGAGCAAAGAAGACATCATTGACGTGATGAAGAAGCTCATCGATATCCGTAACGGTAAAGGTGAAGTCGATGATATCGACCACTTGGGCAACCGTCGTATCCGTTCTGTCGGTGAAATGGCTGAAAACCAGTTCCGTGTAGGTTTGGTTCGTGTAGAGCGCGCAGTGAAAGAGCGTCTGTCTCTGGGCGATCTGGACACTCTGATGCCACAGGACATGATCAACGCCAAGCCAATTTCTGCGGCGGTGAAAGAGTTCTTTGGTTCCAGCCAGCTATCCCAGTTCATGGACCAGAACAACCCACTGTCTGAAATTACCCACAAACGCCGTATTTCTGCGTTGGGTCCGGGTGGTTTGACTCGTGAACGTGCAGGCTTTGAAGTTCGAGACGTACACCCGACTCACTACGGTCGTGTATGTCCAATCGAAACGCCTGAAGGTCCAAACATCGGTTTGATTAACTCATTGTCCGTTTATGCGCGTACCAATGAGTATGGTTTCCTTGAAACCCCTTACCGCTTGGTTCGTGATGGTGTAGTGACCGATGAAATTCACTACCTGTCTGCGATCGAAGAAGGTAACTACGTTATTGCACAGGCTAACACCGTATTGGATGAAGAAGGCCACTTCGTTGAAGAATTGGTAACTTGCCGTCATTACGATGAATCCAGCTTGTTCAACCGTGATCAGGTTCAGTACATGGACGTTTCGACACAACAGATCGTGTCCGTCGGTGCTTCCCTGATCCCATTCCTTGAACACGATGACGCCAACCGTGCATTGATGGGTGCGAACATGCAACGTCAGGCGGTTCCAACACTGCGCGCTGACAAGCCGCTGGTCGGAACAGGTATGGAACGCGCGGTAGCAGTTGACTCTGGTGTAACCTCTGTTGCTAAACGCGGTGGTATGGTTCAGTACGTTGACGCATCTCGTATCGTTATCAAGGTTAACGAAGATGAAATGTACGCGGGTGAAGCGGGCATTGATATCTATAACCTGACCAAATATACCCGTTCTAACCAGAACACCTGTATCAATCAGATGCCATGTGTTTCTCTGGGCGAATTGGTAGAGCGTGGTGACGTACTGGCTGATGGCCCATCCACCGACTTGGGTGAATTGGCGCTGGGTCAGAACATGCGCGTGGCGTTCATGCCATGGAATGGTTATAACTTCGAGGACTCCATCCTCGTATCTGAGCGTGTTGTTCAGGAAGACCGTTTCACAACGATTCACATTCAAGAACTGGCTTGTGTGTCCCGTGACACCAAACTGGGGCCTGAAGAGATTACGGCTGACATCCCTAACGTGGGTGAAGCTGCGCTGTCTAAGCTGGACGAATCCGGTATCGTTTATATCGGTGCAGAAGTGAAAGGCGGCGACATTCTGGTTGGTAAAGTGACGCCAAAAGGTGAAACTCAGCTGACTCCAGAAGAAAAATTGCTGCGTGCGATCTTCGGTGAGAAAGCGTCTGATGTTAAAGACTCTTCTCTGCGCGTACCAAACGGCGTTTCCGGTACTGTTATCGACGTACAGGTCTTTACCCGTGATGGCGTAGAAAAAGACAAGCGTGCGTTAGAAATCGAAGAGATGCAGTTGCGTGAGGCGAAGAAAGACCTGACAGAAGAACTGCAAATTTTCGAAGCTGGCTTGTTTGCTCGTATTCACTCTGTACTGGTTGCAGGTGGTATTGAAGCAGAAAAACTCAGCAAACTGCCTCGCCAACGTTGGTTGGAACTGGGTCTGGCTGATGAAGAAAAACAAAATCAGCTGGAGCAGTTGGCAGAACAGTATGACGAACTGAAAGCAGAGTTCGAGAAAAAACTGGATGCTAAACGTCGTAAGATCACACAAGGTGACGATCTGGCACCGGGCGTACTGAAAATTGTCAAAGTGTATTTGGCGGTGAAACGTCAAATCCAGCCTGGTGACAAGATGGCAGGTCGTCACGGTAACAAAGGTGTTATCTCCAAGATCAACCCGATCGAAGACATGCCTTACGATGAAAACGGTACTCCTGTTGACATCGTACTGAACCCGCTGGGCGTACCATCACGTATGAACATCGGTCAGATTCTGGAAACTCACTTGGGTATGGCGGCAAAAGGCATTGGTGACAAGATCAATGCAATGCTGAAACAACAGCAGGAAGTTGCCAAGCTGCGTGAATTTATCCAGAAAGCTTATGATCTGGGTGACGATACTCGTCAGAAAGTTGACTTGAATACCTTCTCTGACGAAGAAGTGATGCGTCTGGCAGAAAACCTGAGAAAAGGTATGCCAATCGCAACACCAGTCTTTGACGGTGCTAAAGAAACCGAAATCAAAGAGCTGCTGAAATTGGGTGGCTTGCCGACTTCCGGTCAGATCACACTGTTCGACGGCCGTACTGGTGAACAATTCGAGCGTCAAGTAACCGTTGGTTACATGTACATGCTGAAATTGAACCACTTGGTTGATGACAAGATGCACGCCCGTTCTACCGGTTCTTACAGCCTGGTTACTCAGCAGCCGCTGGGTGGTAAGGCTCAGTTCGGTGGTCAGCGTTTCGGTGAGATGGAAGTGTGGGCATTGGAAGCATACGGTGCTGCGTACACCCTGCAAGAAATGCTCACCGTTAAATCCGACGATGTTAACGGTCGTACCAAGATGTATAAAAACATCGTGGATGGTAACCACCAGATGGAACCAGGCATGCCGGAATCTTTCAACGTATTGCTGAAAGAAATCCGTTCGTTGGGTATCAACATCGAGCTGGAAGACGAATAAATTGTTTTCCCGCTGGTACTGCCCGGCTTTATGTTGAAGCATAAAAAGCCGGGCAGTTTACCAGCCAGTGGTTACACTGGTCATAGGGGGGAGTGGCATGGGCCACTCACCTAACAGGTCTAACTCCGACAGGAGCTATTTCGTGAAAGACTTATTGAAGTTTCTGAAAGCGCAAACTAAGACCGAAGAGTTTGATGCGATCAAAATTGCTCTGGCCTCCCCAGATATGATCCGTTCGTGGTCATTCGGGGAAGTAAAAAAGCCAGAAACTATTAACTACCGTACGTTCAAGCCTGAACGTGACGGTCTTTTCTGTGCACGTATTTTCGGGCCGGTAAAAGACTACGAATGCTTGTGTGGTAAATACAAGCGTTTGAAACACCGTGGTGTGATTTGTGAGAAATGTGGCGTTGAAGTAACCCAGACTAAAGTTCGTCGTGATCGTATGGGTCATATCGAGCTGGCATCTCCAACCGCTCACATCTGGTTCCTGAAATCTCTGCCATCCCGCATCGGTTTGTTGCTGGATATGCCTCTGCGCGATATTGAACGCGTACTGTACTTCGAATCCTATGTGGTTGTTGAAGGCGGCATGACCAGCCTTGAGCGTAGCCAGATTCTGACTGAAGAACAGTATCTGGATGCCTTGGAAGAGTTCGGTGATGAATTCGACGCAAAAATGGGTGCAGAAGCGATCCAATCTTTGCTGAAAAGCATCGATCTGGAAAACGAATGTGAAACCTTGCGCGAAGAGCTGAACGAAACCAACTCTGAAACCAAGCGTAAGAAGCTGACCAAGCGTATTAAACTGCTGGAAGCGTTCATTCAGTCTGGCAACAAACCAGAGTGGATGGTTCTGACCGTTCTGCCAGTTCTGCCACCGGATCTGCGTCCACTGGTTCCACTGGATGGCGGTCGTTTCGCAACTTCAGACCTGAACGATCTGTATCGTCGCGTAATTAACCGTAACAACCGTCTGAAACGCCTGCTGGATCTGGCTGCGCCAGACATCATCGTACGTAACGAAAAACGTATGTTGCAGGAAGCGGTTGATGCCTTGCTGGACAACGGTCGTCGCGGTCGGGCGATTACGGGTTCTAATAAGCGTCCTCTGAAATCCCTGGCAGACATGATCAAGGGTAAACAGGGTCGTTTCCGTCAGAACCTGCTGGGTAAACGTGTTGACTACTCAGGCCGTTCCGTAATTACCGTAGGTCCATACCTGCGTTTGCATCAGTGTGGTCTTCCTAAGAAGATGGCTCTGGAGCTATTCAAGCCATTCATCTACGGCAAACTGGAACTGCGTGGTCTGGCGACGACTATCAAAGCCGCCAAGAAAATGGTTGAGCGTGAAGAAGCCGTCGTATGGGATATCCTGGATGAAGTGATCCGTGAGCACCCTGTTCTGCTGAACCGTGCACCGACCCTTCACCGTTTGGGTATTCAGGCATTTGAACCTGTTCTGATCGAAGGTAAAGCGATCCAGTTGCACCCACTCGTGTGTGCGGCTTATAACGCCGACTTCGATGGTGACCAGATGGCTGTTCACGTACCGTTGACACTGGAAGCCCAGTTGGAAGCGCGTGCGCTGATGATGTCTACCAACAACATCCTGTCTCCGGCGAGCGGTGAACCAATCATCGTTCCATCTCAGGACGTTGTATTGGGTCTGTACTATATGACTCGTGACTGTGTTAACGCGAAAGGCGAAGGCATGGTTCTGAGCGGCCCTAAAGAAGCAGAGCGTGTTTACCGCGCAGGTCTGGCTTCTTTGCACGCTCGCGTCAAAGTTCGTATCACTGAAGAAGTGAAAGATGGCGAAGGCAATATCACCGTTAATACAGGGCTGGTTGATACAACTGTCGGTCGTGCCATCCTGTGGATGATCGTACCGAGAGGCCTGCCATACTCACTGATTAACCAGGCGCTGGGTAAAAAAGCAATCTCCAGAATGCTGAATACCTGTTACCGCGTACTGGGCCTGAAACCAACGGTTATTTTGGCTGACCAGACCATGTATACCGGCTTTGCTTACGCTGCTCGTTCAGGGGTATCCGTAGGTATCGACGACATGGTTATTCCTGAGAAGAAAGAAGGCATCATCGCAGAAGCGGAAGCGGAAGTGGCTGAAATTCAGGAACAGTTCCAATCAGGTCTGGTAACCGCTGGCGAACGCTATAACAAGGTTATCGATATCTGGGCTGCGGCGAACGAACGTGTTGCTAAGGCGATGATGGAAAACCTGTCTACTGAAACTGTTATTAACCGTAACGGTGAAGAAGAACAGCAAGTTTCTTTCAACAACATCTTTATGATGGCCGACTCTGGTGCGCGTGGTTCTGCTGCTCAGATCCGTCAGTTGGCGGGTATGCGTGGCCTGATGGCAACACCAGATGGCTCCATCATCGAAACCCCGATTACCGCGAACTTCCGTGAAGGTCTGAACGTACTCCAGTACTTCATCTCAACCCATGGTGCTCGTAAAGGTCTTGCGGATACCGCATTGAAAACTGCGAACTCCGGTTACCTGACTCGTCGTCTGGTTGACGTTGCCCAAGACTTGGTTGTGACTGAAGACGACTGTGGTACTCACAACGGTATCCTGATGACTCCGGTTATCGAAGGTGGCGACGTTAAAGAACCATTGCGTGAGCGCGTATTGGGTCGTGTGACGGCTGAAGACGTTCTGAAACCGGGCACAGCAGACATTCTGGTTGCACGTAATACACTGCTGAATGAAAAATGGTGTGATCTGTTAGAAGAAAACTCCGTTGACAGCGTGAAGGTACGTTCCGTAGTAAGCTGTGAAACTGACTTTGGTGTTTGTGCGAACTGTTACGGTCGCGACCTTGCTCGTGGTCATCGCATCAACAAAGGTGAAGCAGTTGGTGTTATCGCGGCACAGTCAATCGGTGAGCCAGGTACACAGTTGACGATGCGTACGTTCCACATCGGTGGTGCGGCATCTCGTGCGGCAGCAGAATCCAGCATTCAGGTACGTAACAAAGGTCACTTGAAACTGACCAACGCGAAATTCGTGACTAACTCAGCGGGCAAACTGGTTATTACTTCCCGTAATACCGAATTGCGCCTGATCGACGATTTCGGCCGTACTAAAGAAAGCTATAAAGTCCCTTACGGCTCGGTATTGGCTAAAGGTGATGGTGAGACAGTAACCGGCGGCGAAACCGTTGCGAACTGGGATCCACATACCATGCCAGTTGTGAGTGAAGTATCCGGTATCATTCAGTTCTACGACATGGTTGATGGCCAGACCATTACCCGTCAGACGGACGAACTGACCGGCCTGTCTTCACTGGTGGTTCTGGATAGTGCAGAGCGTACCGGTAGCGGTAAAGACCTGCGTCCATCACTGAAAATCGTTGATGCTCAGGGTAACGATGTTCTGATCTCAGGTACAGATATGCCTGCTCAGTACTTCCTGCCGGGTAAAGCGATTGTTCAGCTGGAAGATGGCATGTCCATCTCTGCGGGTGATACGTTAGCGCGTATTCCTCAAGAATCCGGCGGTACTAAAGATATCACCGGTGGTCTGCCACGCGTTGCGGACCTGTTTGAAGCTCGTCGTCCGAAAGAGCCTGCTATTCTGGCAGAAATCAGCGGTATTGTTTCCTTCGGTAAAGAAACTAAAGGCAAACGTCGTCTGGTTATCAGCCCACTGGATGGTGGCGATGCTTACGAAGAGATGATCCCTAAATGGCGTCAGCTCAACGTATTCGAAGGTGAAGTTGTTGAACGCGGTGACGTGATCTCCGATGGCCCAGAATCTCCACATGACATTCTGCGTCTGCGTGGTGTGCACGCGGTTGCTCGTTACATCACTAACGAAGTACAGGAAGTTTACCGTCTGCAAGGCGTTAAGATTAACGATAAGCACATTGAAGTTATCGTTCGTCAGATGCTGCGTAAAGTTACCATCGCGAGCTCAGGTAGTTCTGAATTCCTTGAAGGCGAGCAGGTTGAATACGCGCGCGTTAAAGTCGCGAACCGTAAGCTGGAATTGGATGGTAAGGTCCCGGCGACTTTCCACCGTGACCTGTTGGGTATCACCAAGGCATCACTGGCAACAGAATCCTTCATCTCTGCGGCGTCGTTCCAGGAAACAACTCGCGTACTGACTGAAGCAGCCGTTGCAGGTAAACGTGATGAACTGCGTGGCCTGAAAGAGAACGTTATCGTTGGTCGTCTGATCCCTGCTGGTACAGGTTATGCTTACCATCAGGATCGTATCCGCCGTCGTCAAGCAAACGAAGTGGTTGAAGCACCACAAGTTAGCGTTGACGAAGCCACTGCAAACCTTGCTGAATTGTTGAATGCAGGTTTCGGTAGCAGCAGCAAATAACGACTAATATCGTGATGCGTAGCATACATAGGTATGGCTAATCGTGAAATGCCCTCTCTTGGTAGAGGGCATTTTTTATTGGATGGAAAATTGAAATGAGACGAATCGTTCATGTTATTGCAATGGTTTTCTTGCCACTTTTATTATGTTTTTCCTATCCTGCTTTAGCGCAGCCCCATGACTTGCCTGACTATCACTACATGGAGGCGACGAGAGACAGTGAAATTTATGCCTGGATCGGTGAACACGTTATCAAGGCTGGTGTATTAAAGAAAAGGCAAAGCCTGAAGGTGTTTGAAGAAGAAAGGGAAGATAAAGATTATTATGCGTTTCATTTTGGTAATGGCACTGGCTATATTGCCAAAGAGCATTTAAAGAAAATAAAAAAATCGGCGTTTCCCGCAGATCCCTTCAATATTCTCCATAAAAAAGTTACCCAAAATTTGGTGGTTTTTAAAGAAGCCAAAATCTATAGCACACCTGAAATTGATAGCGAGCCAGTTGGTGTTTTGATGGAGAACCTCCGTTACCCGATTGTAAGTAAGTTACAAGATCCTTCACGTCATACCTGGTATGAAATTAATGTGGGTGATCGATTAGGCTACATTAGTGATCAGGATGCTGAATTGGATAATGGCATTCCCCTATTAACCTATCATCATATTTTGCAGGATAAAGAGAATAAACGTTTTCTCCATACCTCAACAACGACATCTCTGACAGCCTTTCGTGAGCAGATGGCTTATTTGAAGCAAGCAGGTTACACCACAATTTCATTATATGAATTGGAAGGTTATATAAATGGCACCATTAATTTGCCAGCAAAAGTAGTTGCTTTGACTTTTGATGATGGCTTGAAGTCTGTGTATCGTTATGCTTACCCAATTTTGAAAGAAAACAAACAGAAAGCGACATTTTTTATTATTTCATCTCGTATTAAACGTCATCCGCAGAAATGGAACCCTGATAGTCTGCAATTTACCAGCCTCTCTGAATTATATACCATGCAGGATGTGTTTGATTTTCAATCACATACCCACTTTTTACATCGCTTGGGGAAAAATAAGCAACCCATACTATTCAGTCGGTCATATCGTACTATTTTGTATGATTTCGAACGTTCCAGACGAGCCTTGTCACAGTTTAACCCTCATGTGCTTTACCTCTCGTATCCTTTTGGTGGATATAACCCGACAGCCATGAAAGCAGCTGAACAAGCCGGGTTTCATTTGGCGGTTACCACGATACAAGGTAAAGTACAGCTGGGTGATAACCCATTTTCCCTGAAACGTTTATATATACTAAGGACAGATCCGATTGAAAAAATGGCAAAAATGATTGCTAATAATCCGAAATCAATGCCTTTGCAGCCAATTGATAATCGTATGTAAGATGTAAAATATTTTTTACAAGGAATGATGCTGGTGGATATATTGGTAGATGTGTTAGCAACAATACTGGAAATATTTTATAAAATCATAAAGTATACTATTAAGTTTATTGCATGGTTATTTAATGTTGCAATGAAGGATATCGTTATTTCGTTGCTGTCTATGGGTATTTTATTCTGTTTGTTATTTTCAGTAATAATACCCAGAATTATGTTTATTATCTTATTATTAGTGTTGGTTATTGGTTTCGTCTATAAATTTCGCGGGAAAATAAAAAAGTACCTTGATAAGAAAGGGAGTTAAAGAGAATTTTAATTAAATATCATACAGTAATGAGTGATAACAAAAGCCTGTTAAGAAATAATGACAGGGTTATAGCTTATTGAGTTTGAGAACTAGATATCACTATAACCCTTTCATGAATTAAATTTAGCCTTTATTTTTTATCAGCTTAATAAAAGTTTCTCGTGCGGTTGGGGAACCCAGACGTTCCGCTTCATCCAACAGTTTCAGCGCCTTATCAATATCACCATGATTAATAGCTCTCTTGATGGCATTATTGAAATACTGTTCTGTATCGCTCAGTACAGGTTTAGCTGCGGGTGCCGTAGATTGTGGTACAGCCACAGGGGTTGTTCTTACTGGTGAAGTGGATACCTCTTGTGTAGAGCCTATGGTAACGGGTTTTGGTGCTGGTGTAGAAAATACCTGACCAATCAGAATATTGCCGGCATCACGTTCTGACTTCACTTTTAGCGTTAAAGTTCCTGTTTCCGTATGGCGAGCGATCGGATCCGGAATATCCGGCACTGCGTTACCTACTCCTTGTGCATAGGCTTTAGCAGGATTGACCATTTGTGTAGAGGACTGCAAATCAGCAAGAGTTGTATAAACCAGTAAATAAATTCGCTGTTGTCCCAATGCAGGCGTCAGTTTTAATACACCCTGAAGCCTGTCAACGGACATAATGCCCGGTTGTTGATAGTGAAAATAGTGGTTTGGATAAAAGGCAGCAGGGTTCAATTGTTCATCAAGTACCAGAACATTTGGCGAATATACCTGATTATCCTTTATCAGACTGTTTAACGTGATCTCTAATGAACCTTGATTAGCAGGCAAAGCAAATGCCGCTATCGCCCCGCGGATATCCTCATTATTAAGTTGTTGTGACGCGCCACTGAGAATAACGGTTTGTGTGTCATGCGTACTAATGGGCTGCCATTGTAACTTGTGTAAGGCTGACAGAGACAACCTTGGTGCAATAGCGTTGGATGTTTCTATTCCTGAATTTGCTTTATTAGTGATTACAGCATTCGATGCAGCATAACTTCCGGCAGGAATCATGCTGTAGAATAACGTACTGAGACAAAGCACGAGTAATTTCGTTTTCATCACCACCAAGCCTCAAACTGAGCACCAAACGTAAATTCATCGCTGTTACCACGGCTGAATCGGTGCGCTGGTGTATCACGATAAGCTACGCCGTTATTATAACCCCACTTCTCATCCCATTTGGTGTAGGTAGCGAATAAACGAATGGCAGGGCGTGACCAGATACTATCACCGGCTTGCCACTGTTGGGCCAGTGTAATTTTGTACTGATTATTGCTCTTGCTGGTTCGTTGGGATTTTACATTGTCATAGCCAACTTCCATCAAGGTACTCATTACTGGTGTCCATTTGTACATTGGGCGGACACCTACCGTGTACCATGTATCGCCATTGTTATTGTCGAGATCAATATCTTGATACATGGCGACGTACATCAGATCCCAGTTTTTTGCAACACTGATGGCACCATGATTCAGAACGCGCAGCATATGCCCGTCATTGTTGACACTAGCGCCTTCAACACGCCCATTCCTGCTGGAAGTCATAGCGTCAGTTGCATACTGTAAGACAAATTTGTTGAAACCACCGAGCATACTTTGGGTATGTTCAGCAGTCAGCATCACACCGTCTTTGGATGCCTTGTGATCAAGCTGATATCCTTTGCGTGCATTAGCGCGTCCATAATTAATGCCAAGCTCCAATGTGCCGCCATCATTGACGGGTAATTTAGCGAGTCTTATATCGAAAACATCATTTGAGGTTGAGATTTTTTTATGTTCACCCGCAACCCAGCCATGTGAGCCACCGGATTCTGTATTGCGGGTTACAGCAAAGGAAAGGTTGCCGAAACCAAGATCAATATTCTCCAACCCTGCGCCGGGGCCAGAAATATCCCAGTAATAGAAGTCGATCATATGAACATCATGGCGTTGGTAGAAACGTTTACCTGCCCACAATGTAGAACCGGGCAACCAGTCAATGATATTGGTTGCTTTTACGTTTGCTTCACGGAAAGCAGGATTGGTTGATTCCCAGTCTTTTTCTTGAGATACGGAGTAAGCTAAATTGGTATCAAAATAGAAACTCTTGTCACCTTCTTTCCATAATTCCTGACCTAGCTTAAGTTCCGCATAGGTTTCACATTCATTGCCGAGACGGTACTTACTCTGAGCGCCTGTGACTGGGGCGCATTTTTGATCGCCGCCGCTACCTGTCCAGCCAATTCCTGAACGGGCATAGCCGTGGAAATCTACCGCAGCAGCCTGCATGGATAACAAACCAGTGAGCATGGCCAATGAGAGAGGCAATATACGCATAATGATTCTCCTGTTATTTTTGATAACCGCGGATCTAGATCCCGGGTTCTTTATGTAAACGTTGGCATGCAGTTCCATCTTCGCGGAAAAGATGGCAACGGTGGGGAGCTAACCCGATAGTGAAGTCTGCTCCTTCTTGCACGAGAACAATATCAGGCTGGCGGTAGACTAAGTTTTGGTGAATGGCAGGTATGCGGATGTGAATTTGGGTTTCATTACCCAGTTGTTCCACTATCTGTACTGTCCCCTCTAACGTAACATCAGCAACATCATTAGGCAAAAGGTGTTCGGGGCGAATTCCCAAAGAGACATTACTACCAACAGTGAGTCCTTTACTTTCAACAGGCAACCAAACAAGTTGACCATTAGGCAGGGTAATTTGTACCTGATCGACGGCAATAGCTGAGACTTTGACAGGTAGGAAATTCATTTTCGGTGAACCAATAAAACCTGCAACAAAGCGATTGGCAGGGTAGTGATAAATTTCAAGAGGTTTGCCGACCTGAGCAATGTTTCCACCATCCAGCACAACAATTTTATCCGCCAGCGTCATGGCTTCAGTCTGATCATGGGTTACATAAATCATCGTGCGTTGCAGGCGCTTGTGCAGACGTGAAATCTCAATTCTCATTTGTACACGTAAGGCCGCATCCAGATTAGAAAGAGGCTCATCCAGCAGAAAGATATTTGGCTCTGCGACAAGTGTTCTCCCAATCGCGACCCGTTGGCGTTGCCCACCGGATAGTGCCTTAGGGCGACGATCGAGCAAATGAGCAAGCTGGAGGGTTTCTGCAACCTGTTGCACCCGTTTTTGAATATCACTTTTTTTGACTCCTGCCAGCTTCATGCCGAATGACATGTTGTCAGCAACAGAGAGATGGGGATATAGCGCATAAGATTGAAAAACCATGCCGACGCTGCGCTTAGCGGGTGGAACATCATTCATCCGTTTTCCCGCCATCAGCAAATCACCGGATGTGATGTCTTCCAAGCCCGCGATCATCCTCAGTAACGTCGATTTTCCACACCCTGATGGGCCGACAAATACGACAAATTCTCCTTCCTGAATATCAAGATTGAGATCTCTGGAGATGACTGTTTCACCATATGATTTAGATACATTGCGGAATGTGACGCTAGACATTTGTTCCCTCCCTCGGATTGGCAAGATTGTGTACAAAATAACAGGTGTAAGAATCCTCCATTCCCGAGTTTTTTATGGGGGAGGAATCAGGATGATGAGATTAATGCGGTTAGGGGATGAAGGAGCCAATTGTCAGATAAGATGTGATTCAAATCGCAAAAAATAATACCTTCTTGGTGTTAACGTTATGATTTTAATTATTTTTGTAACCCAGCTCACACTCATTCTGATTGAGGCGTAGAGCAGGGGAGGATGAGTCTTTTTTCTATTAATTGCACACTGAGAACCATTTTTTAGCCATGTAGCAAAGAAATGAGTAATGAAGAAACTCATCTGAACTGACAAATGATAAAAGGGCGGAATGATGATCAAAAAAAATTTTCAAATGGGTACCCGCACCCTTATGCTGTCTGTTTTAACGACATTGGTATTGTCTGCCCCAGCTTTTGCAAAGTTTGAGGAAGGCAAGCTGGTGATTTGGATCAATGGAGATAAAGGCTACAATGGACTGGCTCAGGTCGGTGAAAAATTTGCAAAGGAAACGGGAATTCCTGTTGTTGTTGAACACCCTGACAAGCTGGAAGAAAAATATACCCAAATAGCGGCTACAGGAGGCGGGCCGGATATCATTTTTTGGGCACATGATCGTTTTGGTGGTTACGCTCAATCCGGTTTAGTCTCTGAAATTACACCTGACAGCGCTTTCATCAATAAGCTATTCCCTTTTACTTGGGATGCTGTTCGTTATGATGGAAAACTGATGGGATATCCTGTTGCAGTTGAAGCGCTTTCTCTTATCTACAATAAAGATTTAATCAAATCTCCGCCTAAAACATGGGAAGAAATTCCTGCATTGGATAATGAACTGAAAAAGCAAAATAAAAGCGCAATCATGTTCAATTTGCAGGAACCTTATTTCACCTGGCCACTGATTTCCGCAGATGGCGGTTACGCTTTCAAGGCAGAAAACGGGACTTATAACGTTAAAGATAGCGGAGTGAATAACGCGGGTTCTAAAGCAGGTATGCAGTTTTTGGTCGATTTAGTCAAAAACAAACATCTCAGTGCTGATATCGATTACTCGATTGCTGAAGTCAACTTTAATAAAGGCAAAACAGCAATGACGATAAACGGCCCGTGGGCATGGACAAATATAGATAAAAACAAAATTAACTATGGCGTTACGTTATTGCCGACATTCAAAGGAAAGCCATCTAAACCTTTTGTGGGTATTTTAACGGCAGGAATTAATGCGGCCAGCCCCAATAAAGAATTGGCGAAGGAGTTTTTGGAGAACTATCTGCTTACGAACGAAGGCTTAACAATGATAGATAAAGATAAGCCGTTGGGAGCGGTGGCTTTGAAATCTTATCAGGAGGTCCTTGCGAAAGATCCACGTATTGCTGCCACGATGGAAAATGCTCAGAAAGGTGAAATTATGCCTAATATCTCTCAAATGAGTAGCTTCTGGTACGCCATGCGCAGCGCTGTTCTTAACAGTATTAATGGTCGTCAGACAATAGATGCTGCGCTTAATGATGCTGAATCAAGAATGACAAAATAAACAAATAACAGGCTCCTGATGTGAAAGGAGCCTGAGTACCCATTGGATAGGCCCTTAATTACGGGAATTGAATTACGGGAATTTTATCTCGAGTAATCGTAACAGGAAGTGCAAGATGTCAGCGACATTAGAAAAAACAGTATGGTGGCAGCATCCTGCCTTGAAATGGTTTGCTGTAGGTGTGTGCCTGCTTTTTACCGGTTATCTGGTTGTATTGATGTATGCGCAGGGAGAATACCTGTTTGCTATGTTGACATTGATATTACTGGGAAGCGGTATTTATGTTTTTGCCAATCGCAAAGCGTATGTTTGGCGCTATACCTACCCAGGAATTGCTGGAATAGGGTTGTTTATACTGTTTCCGCTTATTTGCACGATTGCCATTGCTTTCACAAACTATAGCAGTACCAACCAATTAACTTTTGAACGTGCCCAGACTGTCTTAATGAGTCGTCAATATCAGGCGGGGCAATCCTTTAATTACAAACTCTACCCTGCATCTGATAAGTGGGTTCTGGCGCTGAGCGTTCCAGACAGCACTCAACCACTGGTATCAATGCCTTTTTCTTTTTCTGAGACGGAAGACATTACCTTACCTCTACGTGAACAAGAGAAAAGTGTTGAAGGTGATGCGGCAACATTACGTACGATTACCCAAAATCGCCAAGCCTTGGGCCGATTGGTCGCGGTTCTTCCCGATGGCGGTCAGTTACGGATGAGTTCATTACGCCAGTTTTCCGCTATACATTCTCTTTATTCCCTTGAAGAAGATGGCGCCACATTGACCAATAAACAAACCAGCGTGCAATACCGGCCGAATATGGAGACAGGGTTTTATCAATCCGTTAATGCTGATAGTGGTTGGGGACAGGAAACATTAAGCCCGGGGTTTACAGTTTCCATTGGCTGGAAAAATTTCCTGCGGGTGATACAGGATGAAGGTATTCAAAAACCTTTTTTGTCTATTTTTGTCTGGACGGTGATCTTCTCGCTGCTGACGGTAGTATTAACGGTTGCATTAGGAATGATCCTCGCGTGTATTGTGCAGTGGGAAGCCCTTAAAGGACGGGCTATTTATCGTGTACTCCTTATCTTGCCTTATGCCGTTCCTTCTTTTATCTCCATTTTGATTTTTAAGGGATTGTTTAACCAGAGTTTCGGTGAAATTAATCTAGTGCTTAACGGCCTGTTTGGTCTTAAACCAGATTGGTTTACAGATCCAACTCTGGCCCGGACGATGTTGATTATCGTAAATACCTGGCTGGGCTATCCCTATATGATGATTCTTTGCATGGGGCTGCTTAAGGCTATTCCTGATGATCTCTATGAAGCGTCAGCCATTGATGGTGCAGGGGCATGGCAGAACTTCACCAAAATAACCTTCCCGCTGTTGATTAAGCCACTGACACCGTTAATGATTGCCAGCTTTGCTTTTAACTTTAATAACTTTGTTCTGATTCAATTGTTAACCAACGGCAGACCTGACCATATTGGTACAACGACTCCTGCGGGTTATACCGATCTTTTAGTGAGTTATACCTACCGCATTGCATTTGAAGGCGGTGGCGGACAGGATTTTGGTCTGGCAGCAGCGATTGCGACGTTAATCTTCCTGTTAGTGGGGGCATTAGCCATCATCAATTTGAAAACCACCCGCATTAAATTTGATTGAGGAGAGAAGAATATGGCGATGGTACAACCTAAATCGCAACGTTGGCGGGTATGGGCAACGCATGCGTTTATGCTGGCTTTTATTGCCTTGATTTTATTTCCTTTGTTGATGGTGATTGCTATTTCTTTGCGCCCGGGGAATTTTGCCACTGGTAGCCTGATCCCAGACACCATTTCTTGGGAACACTGGAAACTGGCATTTGGTTATAGTGTGGAATCCCCTGATGGAAGAGTGGTTCCGCCGCCATTTCCGGTTATGCAGTGGCTTTGGAATTCAGTAAAAGTTGCGTCCATTACTGCGATTGGAATTGTTGTACTGTCAACAACCTGTGCTTATGCGTTTGCCCGCATGCGTTTTCGTGGCAAAAGTACTTTACTGAAAAGTATGCTGATTTTTCAGATGTTCCCTGCTGTACTCTCATTAGTCGCGTTATATGCTTTGTTTGATCGGATAGGGGAATATATCCCTTTCCTTGGGCTCAATACCCACGGTGGCGTGATTTTTGCCTATATGGGAGGGATTGCTCTGCATGTGTGGACGATCAAAGGCTATTTTGAAACGATAGATCGTTCGCTTGAAGAGTCTGCCATGCTGGATGGGGCGACAACGTGGCAAGTTTTCCGTTTGATATTGCTACCACTTTCTGTACCGATATTGGCTGTTGTGTTTATCCTATCTTTTATTGGTGTGATTACCGAAGTGCCTGTTGCATCCCTGCTATTACGGGATGTAGATAATTACACGTTGGCAGTGGGTATGCAGCAATATCTTCACCCACAAAATTATCTTTGGGGAGACTTTGCCGCTGCGGCTGTGCTGTCAGCTATTCCTATTACGGTAGTTTTCTTGGTTGCTCAACGCTGGTTGGTCGGTGGGTTGACATCGGGAGGCGTGAAAGGCTGAAATAAATCGGCAACGATAGGATAACGATCGTTGCCGGTTTAGCTGGTTTATGAAGCTTGTTTTCTGGCTTCTCTTACTGTTTGCAATAATTGCCTGATATGCGCATCCGTAAACATAGCTTCCAATGTGACAGTGAGCTTGCGTCGCCAGTTGGGATATTCCTCAGTTGTACCGGGAATATTGACGGGGTTTTCCATATCTAGCCAGTCTTCAGGCTGTAATCCTAATAAGGCGCAATTGCTATGAGCGATATAGTGATGTACAGCGTAATTGATAGAAGCAGACATGGGGTGTTCGGCTTGCCCCTGTAATGCAGTTTGCTGTGATGATGGCTGTTTATCCGTTATAGGCAATGTTTCTGATAAATAGCCATGTTGATTTAAACTTGCCAATAATGCTTGCCTGCAACGTTTACGTTCAGTATGTAACTCAGCAAGCAGTGCTTTATCGGGGTACAAGCCAATGTCTTCTCCTAAAGAGAGATCTCCGTTTTGCCAAAATCCACGTAAGGTAGGTAAATCATGAGTGGTAATGGTTGCCATTGCTTGCACAGGATATTCATCAGGGGAGCGATATTCACCTCGCTCGTTGCGTTCAAAGTAAAACACTTTATATGAATAAACGCCCCGAACGCGTAACTTATCTACAATCTCTTCCGGGACAATACCCAAATCTTCACCAATCACCAGACAATGATGACGCTGGCTTTCCAGTGCCAGTATCGCCAGAAGATCATCGACCGGATAATGGACATAGACACCTTTATCAGCCGTTTCTCCTTGGGGGATCCACCAGAGTCTGAGTAAAGACATCACATGATCGATACGCAATGCACCGCAATGACGCATATTGCTACGTAATAACTCAATGAACGGTTGATATGACTGAGCTTTTAATACATGAGGATTCATTGGCGGAAGCCCCCAATTTTGCCCCAGTGGTCCCAGAATGTCAGGTGGTGCTCCTACCGATGCCTGAGTGCAATAAATGTTGCGGTTACACCATGTTTCAGAGCCTCCTTGGGCTACACCCACGGCGAGATCACGGTAAATGCCTATCGGCATGTGGTTCGATTGGCTGGTTGTGAAGCATTCAGCAAGTTGAATATCAGCTATCCATTGTAACCAAAGGAAAAATTCGATTTCCTGAGGGTGTGAATGACAAAATTTTTTCACTGCCTCACTGTCGAATTCACGATATTTTTCCGGCCATACCGGCCAGCCCCAGTAAATATTGTTTTCTCCATATAGTTTATGGTGAAGTGCATCATAAGCTGCTTGAGAGTAAAGGTTTTTGCCGCCTTTGGTTACAAATTGTTGGAAAGCAATTTTCTGGGGATCATTGCCGATTCGGTTTTTAAATTGTGGATAAGCGAGACGTAGGGCGGCCATTTTTAGTGCCATGACAGTTGTGTAATCAACCCATTCTGCCTGGCGGGCTTGCTGGAGTTTGAGCTGTGTTTCCGGTGAGTGCCACCATGCTTGTGCTTTGGCACTATCCTTAAAATCCTCTACCTGATGCACTGCAATATAGATGATATTGAGCCAGTGACGGGAGGATGGGCTGTAAGGGCTGGCATTTTCAGGCATGGCAGGATAGATGGCATGAAGAGGATTCAGGCCGACAAAAGCACCTCCACGCAATGCCAGTTCTTGCAACATGTATTTCAGATCGCCAAAATCACCAATTCCCCAGTTATGTTCTGAGCGCAGGGTATAAAGCTGAACGCAAGCGCCCCAAAGTTTTTCTCCATGTATCAGCGCCTGTGGTTCATAACAACGTTCAGGAGCAACAATGAGTTGCAAAGTTTGTTGTTGAGAACGGGCTTCTTGTTCCGCTTTTGGTATCAGCGTCAGAGTGTGATACCCCAAAGGGAGGTCGCTTGGCAAAGTGAGTTGATGCTGACAGTGACCATGAAGCACTTCCCCTTGTTCAGTGGTTATCTGCCATTGGTAACTGTTTAGCTCTTTTAGCGGCAGAGTTATCTCCTGACCTTGAATAATCACTTTAACCTGAGGTGAAAAAGAATCCTGTAAGTAAGAAACCGGTCTATCGACCGGTGTATTTTTACTCATGGCTTCCAATATCCGATGCCGGGTTTCAGCCGGGATCGCCTGTGGTTTTCCATAGGCATTAATATATTCGCTGGTAATACCGGCTTCAGTTGCTAAATCATCTAGCCATTTGTTTTCCATGCTCAATCCCTATTTGGTTTGCCAAATACGCTGTTGGTAATCCCGAATAGTGCGGTCAGAACTAAATTTACTCATCCGGGCAGTGTTGAGTACAGCACTGCGTGTCCAACGTTGAGAGTCACGATACAGGGAATCAATTTGCTTATGGGCATGGCAATAGGAGGCAAAATCAGCCAGCACTAAATAAGGGTCACCAGCATCAATCAGGCTATGTAACATGAGATCAAATGCGTGTGTATCTCCGTGGCTGAATTCGCCATTAGCAAGGGAATCCAATATGCCTTTCAGATGATGATCTTGTTGAAGAATATCGTGTGGATTGTAGCCACTATTCAGCAGGGCTTTTGCCTCTTCCACAGTTTTACCGAAGATAAAGATATTGTCGTCTCCGACCTGTTCGGCGATTTCGACATTTGCGCCATCCAGTGTTCCGATAGTGAGCGCGCCGTTTAAGGCCAGTTTCATGTTGCCTGTTCCGGAGGCTTCTTTGCCCGCAGTGGAGATTTGCTCTGATACATCAGCGGCGGGGATCATCAGTTCCGCTACGGAAACGTTGTAGTCAGGGATGAAGGCAATCTTGATGCGATCGCGGACGATCGGATCATGATTGATCTTTTCCGCCGCATGATTAATGGCTGAAATGATGTTTTTCGCCAGATAGTAACCGGGAGCCGCTTTGGCACCGAACAAGAAAACACGGGGGTGGATATCCAAAGCCGGATTTTCCTGAATTTGTCGGTAAAGTGACAAAATATGGAGCAGGTTCAAATGCTGACGCTTGTATTCATGCAGGCGTTTTATCTGCACATCGAAAATGGCATGCGGATCAAGTTTGAGCCCCATCACCTTATTCACATGGTTGGACAAGCGAATTTTATTTTCCTGTTTGATGGTGCGATAAGCTGTACAAAACGTGGCGTCATCAGCATAAGGTTCGAGTTGTTTGAGAGCATCAAGATCATTAACCCATTCTTGGTTTAATGTCTGGCTGATTAATGAAGAAAGCGCTGGGTTGCACTGTTTTAACCAACGACGGGGAGTTACCCCATTGGTGACGTTGTGGAATTTTGTTGGCCACAATTGATTATATTCAGGGAATAAATCAGACACGATCAAAGATGAATGCAGTGCTGCGACGCCATTGACGGCAAAACAGGCGACAACGCAGAGATTAGCCATTCTTACCTGATTGTCATGGATAACCGCCAGTTTTTCCCAGACTTGTTGGTTGTCAGGCCAGGTTTGCTCCACGGTTTCTTTAAAGCGTCGGTTGATTTCTTGAATGATGCGGTGGTGACGTGGCAGGAGATCAATAACCAGCTTTTCATCCCAACGTTCCAGGCCTTCCGGCAGAAGTGTATGGTTAGTATAGGCGAATGTTTGTCCCGTAATTTTCCATGCTGTTTCCCAATCTAACTGGTATTCATCCAGCAGAAGACGCATCATTTCAGGAATAGCGATAGTTGGATGAGTATCGTTAAGCTGGATAACTTCGTAACGTGACAGTTCTTCTATTTTACGCCCTGCTTGTTGGTGACGGCACAGAATATCTGCCACGGCACAGGCACATTGGAAGTATTGTTGCATCAGGCGCAGGCGTTTGCCGGCCTGATGATTATCGTTCGGATAGAGCACCTTGGTTAAGCTGGCGGCGTCAATGCCTTGCTGTTCAGCAAGCAGAAATTGCCCATCATTGAAAAGTGATAGATCAAAGGGGCTATCATATGTTGCCTGCCATAAGCGCAGTGGTTGAGTAATGCCATTGCCATACCCAATTACCGGTAAATCCCACGCTTCGCCAATCAGGGTAAATGCCGGGTTCCACGTTTCATGACCATCGGCAGTTGTCACGATTTCGCCACCAAAACTAACATCAACTTTTAGCTGGGTGTTATGGTGGAACCACGGGTAAGACTCTCGTTCCCAATTATCGGGTGCTTCGATCTGTTGCCCGTGTTCAAAGGATTGGCGGAACAGGCCGTATTGGTAATTCAGGCCATATCCTGTGGCGGGTTGATTGATTGTTGCCATGGAATCAAGAAAGCAAGCTGCCAACCGCCCCAGCCCGCCGTTACCCAATGCAGGATCGGTTTCTTCTTCCAGCAAATCAGTTAAAACGATGCCTTCTTCCGCCAGATAAGCCTGCACATCGTCATACCACCCCAGATTCAATAAGTTATTAGCCGTCAGGCGGCCTATCAGGAACTCCATCGAAATATAGTTCACATGACGTTGCTTACTTTGGGATGGATTGCCATGAGAGGGGTTACCATGATTTTTCTGGGAAGAAAGAGGAAGTAATTCAGAAAGTGCGGCACTCACGGCGAGCCACCACTGATGTGGGGTCATCTCTTGTGAGGAGGTAAGACCAAAGCGTTGCCATTGGCGTGTGAGAGCCGCTTGGAATGTGGCTTTATTTAGCTTGGTTTTTTCACCTGATTCGAATTGTTGCATGGCGTCGTCATCCTGTCACTGAATAAGGAAAATGTAGAGATTCTTTAGCGGAATATGCTGAATGCTCATGGCATGGGAAACATCATCCCGTGAAAATATTCGCGGGGAGGAGTGCAAGGGCGTAGCCATTTCTTTCGAATCTTTTCGCAATTTCATAGAGAAATAGAAAGATTGTAGTGAAAGAATGTGACAGGGTGCAATTTAACACAATGAAATCAAACAACTTGTTTGCAAAAGATGGGCGTTTCTCTAAATTTGGTTGGCATTGATGTATGTTAAGGGCGTAAGTCAGCCAATCGCATCAAACGGAATTCTGGTATCAGTTTTATTCATTGCCTGTGTGGGGGAGAAAATTAATGCTTATCCCATCGAAACTCAGTCGTCCACTTCGCCTGAATAATATGGTTATGCGGGAGCGTCTGTTAGAAAAGCTCAAAGAGGCACAAGATTATCGCTTGGTGTTGATAACCAGTCCGGCAGGGTATGGTAAAACCACCCTTATGTCACAATGGGCTGCCGGACGGGATAATCTGGGCTGGTATTCTCTCGATGACAGCGACAATCAGCCAGAGCGTTTTGCCAGCTACTTGATAGCTGCTATTCAGCAGGCAACGCAAAGTCACTGTGCGAAAAGTGAGGTGCTGGCTCAGAAGCATCAGTATGCCAATTTATCCGCACTGTTTGCTCAACTTTTTATTGAACTCAGTGAATGGCAGCAGCCAATTTTTCTGGTGATTGATGATTACCATCTTATCGAAAATGACCTTATTCACGAAGCGATGCGCTTTTTTCTCCGCCACCAGCCAGAGAATTTAACGCTGATAATTTTATCGCGCCATTTGCCTTCATTAGGCGTGGCAAATTTACGTGTGCGTGAACAGCTATTGGAGATTGATAGTCAGCAATTAGCTTTCGATTATCAGGAAACTCAGCAATTCTTTGCCAAACGGCTGGCGAATCCACTGGATGCCGATAATTGCAAACAGTTGTGCAATGACGTTGCAGGATGGGCGACGGCCTTGCAGCTTATTGCGCTTTCTGCCCGTCAATCGGGCAACACGGCTGAAATGTCAGCGAAGCGCCTTTCGGGGATTAATGCCAGCCATCTTGCGGATTATCTTGTGGATGAGGTGTTAAATCGTGTAGATCAAGCGACGCGGGATTTTTTGCTGCATAGTTCTATCTTGCGTTCCATGAATGATGGTTTGATTGTTTGTCTGACGGGAGAAGAAAACGGCCAGCAGCGCCTTGAAGATATTGAGCGTCAGGGGCTGTTTATTCAGCGAATGGATGATTCCGGCGAATGGTTCTGTTTTCATCCTTTGTTTGCATCATTTTTGCGCCAGCGCTGCCAATGGGAAATGGCGGCGAAATTGCCTGAATTACACAGAGCGGCAGTGAAAGGATGGTTGATGCAGGGATATCCGGGAGAAGCTATTCACCATGCCCTTGCCGCTGGGGATAGCGTGTTGTTGCGGGATATTTTACTGCAACATGCCTGGGATCTGTTTAACCACAGCAAACTGTCTTTGCTGGAAGAGTGCATGAATGCACTGCCATATGAACAATTATTGGAAAGCCCGCGTTTGGTACTGTTGCAAGCGTGGCTGGCACAAAGTCAGCACCGCCACTATGAGGTGAATGCCTTATTGAATCAGACGGAGCAATCGCTTAAGCAGAAACAAATAGTTATTGAACCAGAGTTGCTGGCGGAGTTTGATGCTTTGCGCGCTCAAGTGGCAATTAACGATGGGCGGCCAGCCGATGCGGATGCCTTGGCTGAAAAGGCGCTGGCGACCCTGCTGCCGGATAATCAATATGGTCGTATTGTGGCTATGTCGGTGAAAGGCGAAGTATTGCATTGCAATGGGCAACTGGTTAGTGCGCTGGCTCTGATGAAGCAGACGGAGCAACTTGCCCGCCTTTGCCATGTTTACCACTATGCTTTATGGGCGTTGCTGCAACAAAGTGAGATTTTACTGGCTCAGGGTTATTTACAGGCTGCTTATGATATCCAAACCCATGCTTTTGATTTAATTCGTGAGCAGCATTTGGAACAATTGCCGATGCATGAGTTTCTACTGAGAATTCGCTCACAGCTTTTGTGGTGTTGGGCACGCATTGATGAATCGGAAGAAGCGGCCCGCCAAGGATTGGACGTGTTGTCTAATTTCCAGCCACAGCAGCAATTACAATGTCTGACTCAATTGGCGAAATGTTCTTTGATTCGTGGAGATATTGATAATGCCCGCCGTTATCTATCCCGTTGTGAGAATTTGCTGAGTAATGGTCAGTATCACCGTGATTGGCGGACGAACACTGACAAACTGCGCGTTATTATCTGGCAGAGTGTGGAAGACAGCAATTCGATGACTCAATGGCTGGTGCAGGCAGAACGGCCTGAAAGTTTCTGTAATCACTTCAATCAAAATCAATGGCGCAATATTGCCCGCGCACAAATCCTGCTGGGGCAGTATGCGGAAGCCGAATCTATCTTAAAGACACTGAATAAATACGCAAGAGAGTTGGCGCTGGTCAGCGACCTGAACAGAAATCTTCTGCTGTGCAATCTGCTTTACTGGCAGCTTGGACGGAAAGCTGAGGCTCAGGATGTTTTGATGGAAGCTTTGCGTTTGGCTAATCGCACGGGATTCATCAGCCACTTTGTCATTGAAGGGGAACTGATGGCTTTGCAATTACGCCAGCTGATCCAGCTTAATATTTTGCCGGAAATGGAACAACATCGGGCACAGCGTATCCTGCGGGAAATCAACCGCCAGCACCGACATAAATTTGCCCACTTTGATGAAGCGTTTGTCGAACAATTGATTCATCATCCTGATGTGCCAGAACTGATTCGTAATAGCCCGCTTACCCAGCGTGAATGGCAGGTATTGGGGCTGATTTATTCTGGCTACAGCAACGACCAGATAGCTGCCGAATTGGATGTCGCTACGACAACTATTAAAACCCATATACGTAATTTATATCAGAAAATGGGCATTACTCATCGGCAGGAAGCTATTCATCAGGCTCAGAATTTGATGCAAATGATGGGGTTGGGGGTTTAATGGCTATTTCCAGAAGTGATTTACTTTTGGTTTAATATAATAAAAAAATATTAATGGAAAAATATATGATATTTCAAATATTAAATAATTTTTAAAATTACATAATATTTTTTATGACGTTTTCGTGATCGAAATAAAATTTAAATGTGCTTAAGCTGTTCTCATCACAGTAGGTGTTTTCTTATTATTTAATATAACTAATTAGTGGTGAGTCATTATGGAAAATAAAAACGATCTTGAAGAGATGCTTTCTCGTTTTGTGGGTCATGGCCCTTATTTGGTCATTGATGGTGAAAAATATATTGATGCGGCATCAGGTACGTTTAATTTGCCGCTTGGCTACACAAATCAGAGGATTGCAGAAAAACTCAAGCAGCAGATTGATAGATGTACGCATTTAAGTTCGGCTTATACACGTGAAATGTCACAGTATATTTTGACTAAATTACAGAAATATACCCCAGAGGGAATAGATCGTATCTGGTTGCGAGATGTTTCCGGCTCTGGTGCGGTTGAATGTGCCATTCGGATAGCACAAAAAGCCACAAGGCGTTCAGGCATTATTTCGTTCTTTCTTGCTCACCACGGTCAATCTTTAGCAACAGCTCATATTTCGGGTAACGCATTCAGAATTAAAGACTTTCATATTAATATCGATGGTTCGATAAAAATTCCTGCTCCTGCCAGTGTTCTGGCTGAATCACAATCACAGTTGGAAGAAGATAAATTTGTTGATTTAGAGCAATTCATTCAATTAGGCTCTAGCGACAATATTGCATGTCTGATTATTGAACCGATTCAGGGGAACGGCGGAAACACGGTTTTCCCTGTGGCGTTCTACCGCAAGATCAGGGAGATTTGCCACCGGTATGGCATCATCATTATTGCAGATGAAGTACAAACCGGATTTGGTCGCACAGGAACTTTCTTTGCATCGGCAGGCTATGCCAAGGAATTGGAGCCGGATATTATCGTTTTCGCCAAAGGTGCTGGCGGTATTGGTATTCCGATCGGTGGTGTACTGATGCGTCATTCACTGGATGTGTTGGAATCATTTGAACATTCCAGCACTTCTGGTGCCAACCCTCTCTCTTTAGTTGCCCTCAACGAAATCATCGACATTATTGAAGATGACAAAATCCTGGAAAATGTACAACAAAATGAAGCCTATCTGCGTGATGGTTTGTTGAAGTTACAGCATAAATATCCTGAAATCACAGGCGTCAGAGGGGTAGGTTATATGTATGGCTTTGATACACCAAACCCGGAATTTGCTGCACAGGCCATCGCAACTGCCAGCCGCCACCACTTAATTCTGCGTGGCTCCCGCTATGGTAAAGGAAAGGCAATCAAAGTGCGTCCACCGTTGATTTGTACACAAGAACATTTGAATGAAATCCTGCATAAGATAGACCTGACTTTTTCAGAGTTAAGCTCTACCACACATGAATATAGGGAGATTGCATAATGTTAGCGCTTAAATACCATCAGGCATGGAACGTCGGGCTTCAACAAGTTGAACCCGTGT
The DNA here is from genome assembly GCF_037996725.1 of Xenorhabdus entomophaga. Taxonomy (NCBI): domain Bacteria; kingdom Pseudomonadati; phylum Pseudomonadota; class Gammaproteobacteria; order Enterobacterales; family Morganellaceae; genus Xenorhabdus; species Xenorhabdus entomophaga. The sequence goes on along the minus strand of NZ_JBBMXH010000008.1, from coordinate 31,703 downwards.
CCTGTATTGAACCGGATGATGTTGTTGTTGATATCGCCGTGTGTGGCATTTGTGGTACGGATGTAGGGATCATTACGGGGTCTTATCCTGTTGCCGTATCGGGGACGACGTTGGGCCATGAAACCGCCGGTGTGGTGGCTGAAATCGGTAGCGGTGTGACTCAGTTTCAGGTGGGAGATCGTGTTGTCATTAACCCGACCTACTTTTGTGGGCATTGCCGGATGTGCCAGATAGGAAATCCCAACCATTGTGAGAGAAAGTTTGGGACAGAAGCCGGTGTTTCCTATGATGGCGCGTTTGCTGGTCAGTATCTGGCAAAAGAAAACTTGCTGATTAAGTTGGACGATCACGTCAGTATGGAAGAGGCTTCGCTGACTGAGCCACTAAGTTGCACATTAACCGGCGTGGATAAACTGGGGATCACCCATACGAATATTCGAGCGGTAGTGGCAGGCGCCGGCCCAATGGGGATGTTGTACATTTGGGCACTGTATGAGCGGGGCGTGAAGGCATTTATGGTTGAGAAAAATGAGAGCCGGATGCAATTCGCCAAAGATAATTTGCCGCCAGAATGTCAGTTATACCCCGATTTTGATACGGCACTGATGCAAGAATATGGTGATCAATCGACGTTGATTGATTTGTGCGTGGATACAACAGGGCAATTGACCGAATATGTTTTCGATCATCTGGCACCCGGAGGAAAGCTGCTGAATGTTGCCCTGAAGGATAAACATGCCAGTCTGGATATCATGAAAATTGCGGATAAAAGCCTTTCTGTCATTGGCTCCATTGATTCCCTGAACAATAGCTTTGAGCGTGCCTATGCCATGATCCGTGATGGCGTCATTCCTGTAGGGCGTTTGATTAGTCAGACCTTTGCTTTCAAAGATTACCAACAGGCTTTTCTCATTGTCGGCTGTGATCTTACGGCGAAAGCCCAAGTTCCTCTCAATACCCCAAATTGCAAAGTGTTGATTAGGATATCTGATATAAAATAATTAACTGTTTTGAGGCACTGCTTCCCGATGAATAAATGGAATGTCATTTTTGATATCGACGGCGTTATTGTCGATAGTGAACAACTGCATTTTGATGTATTGCGTGATGTAGTCGGTGATGTATTGGGTGAACAGGCACCAGAGCACGTGAAGGATATCCAGCCGCAGCAATTGATTGGATTAAGTCTGGCGGAAACACTGGATGCGATTGGCCTTCCGGCATCAATGCAGCAAGGTATTACTGAAAGGATTATTTCGCGTTATCAAGAAAAATTGTCTAAACATTATCTGCGTCCGGGGATTACTAGCTTGATTGCGGCCTTGCAACAAAATGGCACTCATTTTGGATTTGTTTCCACTGCTCCGCGTGAAGTGTGTTTGGCGAATTTAAGATTGTTGGATCTGGATGAATCACCGGCCCTGATCTCTGGTGATGATGTGGAAAGAACCAAACCTTTCCCTGATCCTTATCTGGCAATGTTGAAACTGAAAGCGATGGATGTTCAGCAAACTCTGGTGATTGAAGATACTGATTTGGGAATAGAAGCGGCAAAACAGGCGGGTATTCCATGTATCTATGCCTGGCCTCACGCTCTGTCGTTGACAGAACAGTATAAGCAGGCGACCCGTGTCATTGAAGGGTTAGCGGATATTCCCCAGTTTTCTGGAATAAATGCGAAGTTAATGTAATGCCTTGATGAGCAATATTTAATGCCCTCCACTAAAGTCAGTAGAGGGCATATTTTAAAGCGTTATTTGAAAATATTGTTTAGAAGTCTTGTTTTTTAGGAATCTTGTCTGGAGGAATTGAATTGTCTGAAGAATATACAATCTCTTCAATAAAGCAGCCTGTTATGGCAACGCGAATTTCATTTTTTATTGCGGGATTCAGTATTGCGAGTTGGGCACCCCTGATCCCATTGGTGAAGGAACGCTTGGGGTTAGATGATGGCTCAATTGGGTTGCTGATACTGTTGTTTGGTATTGGCTCTTTTATCATGATGCCGATAGCCGGAATGTTGGCGACTCGTTTTGGTTGCCGAAAAGTTTTTACCTTTTTTGCTTTGCTGGCTATTTTGGTATTGCCGGGGTTAAGTGTGCTTTCGACGCCACTGACGTTGGCTTGTGCTCTGTTTTTATTTGGTGCAGGAATTGGGGCGAGCGATGTTGTCATCAATATTCATGCGGTCAATGTTGAAAAAAGAGTACATCAGCCGATTATGTCAGGCTTTCATGCGTTGTTCAGCTTAGGTGGAATTGCGGGAGCAGGCTCTGTCAGCTTATTGTTGTTTATGGGTATTCCTCCGTTTCAGGTCACAATTGCTGTGGCTTTATTCGTGATTTTACTGTTATTGCCTGCGTGGAATGGGTTACTGGATAACACTGAAACGGAAGATACGCCATTTTTTGCCTTACCGCGTGGCATTGTCATACTGATTGGTTCTCTCTGTTTTGTTGTCTATCTGATGGAAGGCTCGATGTTGGATTGGAGCGGGATCTTGTTAAGCAGTGTGCATAACATGAGCAGCCATCAAGCCGGGTTCGGTTATACCCTTTTTGCGATTACCATGACATGTGGCCGGTTTCTGGGTGATAAGATCATTGCGGCGTTCGGGTATCGGCGTGTATTTTTGGGAAGTGCCATTTTGGCGACTTCGGGTTTTGTTCTGATTTATCTGGCAACGGGTACTGTTCAGCTAGCAATTGCTTTCCTGATGATTGGTGCTGGATTATCTAATTTGGCCCCGATGTTTTTCACTGCTTCAGGGCAACAGAAAGTCATGCCTGATGCGCTGGCTGTTTCTGCTGTTTCGACGATGGGATATTCGGGCATTTTGCTTGGCCCGGCAATTATCGGAGGTTTAGCGCACCAAGTTACGTTACATGGTGCTTTTGCCTGTATTGCTTTGCTTTCTCTTTCATTGTTGGCGGGGTATGGCTTGATTAATCCCACCAAAAAATAACAGGGTAAATATTGATGAATTTGCAGCAATGTCATTGGTTAAATGAACCGGCTTCCTGGCAGTGTCAGGAAGATGAGCTTCATGTCACGACGGATAATAAAACCGATTTCTGGCGTGATACGTGGTATGGCTTCCAACGTCATAGCGGTCATGTATTTGGAGGTTATGTTGATGATTTTCAGCTTGATGCTGGTTTTACTTTTCAGCTTTGCATAGAAGGGCAGTTTGAGAAGTTATACGATCAGGCGGGCATTATGTTGCTGGTGGATGAACAACATTGGCTAAAAGCTGGCATTGAGCATTCAGACGGGCAGGCAACGATTGGCAGTGTACTGACGAATGGTGAGTCTGACTGGGCGATGGGGGTTTTTCAGGGTAATCCCGATAAATTTTGGCTACGACTGACTTATAGTAACGGTGCTATCCGGTTGCAATATTCCACTGATGGTGTGACATGGCCATTACTGAGATTATCTCCTTTTACGCTGAATAGTCAGCGTATCTTTGTTGGAGCTATGTGTTGTTCACCAGAACGTGAAGGGTTACAGGTGAAATTCTCTGATTTCAAATTGATGTCGTCGCTGAGAAAACACCTGCATGATTTAAGTTAATTGCTTAATTAAATATCCAGACGAAGGTTAGCTTCAATTTCTTCTATTAATGAAAGCGGTACTTCATTCTCTTTGGCCAATTCAGGCCAAAGAGAAACACTTTCCTTAACTTCTTCGACCAATTCGTCAATGTATTTCTTTGTAAAACGTTTGGATATGTTTTTACTCCTTATTAAGGATGCCACAGTTGCAGCATCCTCAAGTCATAGGCTATATCAAGTAGCGATGGCACTAATTAACTGTTATCCCAAATAAAATAACTATCGCCCCAGATAATTGTCCCAATCTTTCCAAACGGGTTGTAAACCTGATTTAACTAAGGCTTCGGCAACCTGAAAAACAGGGCGATTGTCGTGAGGAGCGAATTGCTCCAACTCGTGATGACCGTCAGCATAACCGCCGGGCTGGGTTTTGGAGCCGGCACTGATGTTATTGATAGCGAGTGGTACAACGTGATCGCGGAAGTAGGGTGACTCACGGGTTGAAAGAGAAAGTTCGACATCCGGTGCCAACAGGCGGAACGCGCAAATGAGTTGTACTAATTCCGCTTCATTCATCAACGAGGCTGGCTCAATGCCGCCAGCGCAGGGGCGTAGCCGTGGGAAGGAGATGGAATAGCGACTTTTCCAAAACTGTTTTTGCAGGAAAAAGAGGTGCTCCGCCACCATATAGCAGTCGGTTCGCCAATTGTGGGATAGCCCAATCAGGGCACCCAGCCCGATTTTGTCGATACCTGCCCGTCCAAGGCGTTCCGGGGTTTCCAATCGCCAGTGGAAATCCTGCTTTTTGCCTTTCAAATGGTGCAATTGGTAACTGGGTTGGTGATAAGTTTCCTGATAGACCATCACGCCATCCAGTCCCAATGTTTTCAACTCAGCGTATTCTTCTTGTGCCAGTGGCTGGACTTCCATTGAAACTGAGCTGAAATGGCGGCGGATCAGAGGAAGGAAGCGGCGAAAATAATCCATACCCACTTTGTTCTGATGCTCCCCCGTTACCAGCAAGATATGCTCAAATCCCAGTTTTTTCAGTGCGAGGCATTCCTCTTCGACTTCCTGTTCATTGAGTGTCTTGCGCTTAATGTGATTACTCATAGAAAAACCACAATAGGTGCAGTCGTTGGCGCACAGATTGGAAAGATAAAGTGGGATGAAAAATCCCACGGTATTGCCAAAACGCTGTCGGGTCAGTTGCTGTGCGCGTTGAGCGAGTGATTCAAGATGAGGCAGAGCCGCAGGGGAGAGCAAAGCCATAAAATCATCCAGCGTTAAGTGATCGTTGGTTAGCGCATGTTCAATATCCCGTGATGTTTTGCTGTTGATGCGCAGGGTGAGGTCGTCCCAATCCAATTGTTGCCAGTGTTGACGAAACGTACTGTTGGTCATAACGCCCCCAGAAACTCGGTAAGAGGGCTGGAAGCCTCTGCATGGGATTTCTGGCTTGCTACGCCGGCCTGATGTGCAAGCTCACCTGCTTCAATGGCAGTTTTAAACGCCTGAGCCATTTTGACAGGGTTGCGGGCAACAGCGATGGCGGTATTGACCAGCACGGCATCTGCCCCCATTTCGATGGCGGCCAGTGCATGGCTGGGGGCGCCGATCCCTGCATCCACAACAACAGGTACATTGGCTTGTTCGATGATGATTTGCAGAAAGTCACGCGTCAGTAATCCCTTATTTGAGCCGATGGGAGCCCCTAATGGCATGACAGCCGCGCAGCCGACTTCTTCCAACCGCCGACACAGAACCGGATCAGCACCGCAATAAGGCAGGACGACAAATCCTTCTTTCACTAACTGTTCTGCGCCTTTCAGTGTCTCAATCGGGTCAGGTAGCAGGTATTTTACGTCGGGGTGGATCTCCAGTTTAATCCAGTGAGTTCCCAGCGCTTCCCGTGCAAGACGAGCGGCAAAGATGGCTTCTTCCGCCGTTTTGGCTCCAGAAGTATTGGGGAGTAGTTTAACGCCCAACTGTTGCAAGGGCGCGAGAATACCATCGTCATTCCCATGGAGATCAATACGCTTCATCGCCATTGTGACTAATTGGCTGCCTGAGGCCCGAATTGCCTCGATCATTAATCCGGCATTGGCAAATTTGCCTGTTCCGGTAAATAGACGGGAGTCGAAGGTGGTATCAGCAATCTTTAACATAATTAGCCTCCAGCAATATTAGCCACCAGCAATGGCCTGAAACAGCAAGATATTGTCCCCGTCATTCACCTGATGGGTATGCCACTCTGAGCGTGGAATGATGGTTTGATTGATAGCCAATGCGGTGCCGGATTGGGTGCGCTGGATGTGTTCAAGCAACTGTTGCACCGTCATGGGGGTACTGAGTGTCATCACCTGATCGTTAACGATAATGTTCATACGACTTCTTTTCCTGCCCGTTGTTTATCGATATTGGCGTTTTCGATAACTGAGCTGCAAACTGGACACTGTGGTGAGCGAGTCAGTTGTAACGTGCTCCAGCTCTGTTGTTTGCCATCAAACAGACGGAGCTTTCCACTCAAAGGAGAGGGAAGACCTGACAGCATTTTTATCGCTTCCAATGATTGCAATGTCCCAATGACACCAACGATTGGGCCTAATATCCCCGCGGTTCTGCAATTGCGTTGGGGTTCTTCTTGATCAGGATAGAGACAGGCATAGCATCCATATTGATAAGGAAATTCGAAAACCATCAGTTGCCCACTGAAACCGATAGCACTGCCACTGATGAGCGGTTTGTTTTCAGCAACACAGGCGGCATTGATGGCATGGCGGGTTGCCATGTTATCACTGCAATCCAGTACCAAATCGACCCGGCTGACAATATTCGCCAAAGACTCACGATCTTGCCGTTCGGTGAGGCCAGTAACATTGATCTGTGGATTTAAATCAGCCAGTTGTTTTGCGGCTGATAGGGCTTTGTTGGCAGGAATATCTGCGGTGCGGTAGATAATTTGGCGTTGCAGGTTCGAGATATGCAACGTGTCATCATCGGCAAGATAAAGGTGCCCTATGCCGGCTGCGGCGAGATAGAGCGCTGCGGGTGAACCTAAGCCACCCAGACCGACAATCAGCACCTTGCTGGCTTTTAATTTTTCCTGACCTTCAGGGCCAATATCTTCCAGAAGTAATTGGCGGCTGTAACGCATAAATTCTTGATCGTTTAGCATAAATTCCCCCGCTCTTGTCCTTCAACTAAATGAAGTAACTTCGCTGTGGTTTGCTGCCAATCTTTCGATTTCGTGATGGCACTGACTAATGCAACGCCACCAACACCTGTTGCAACGACATCCGGTACACGTTCCAGCGAGATACCTCCAATGGCGACGGTAGGATATTCCGGTGTGATCGCAACCTGATGTTTCAGTGCTGCAACACCTTGAGGTGACGACGGCATCTCTTTCGTGGTGGTGGGGAAAATATGCCCTAATGCGATATAAGAGGGGCGCAGGGATTTTGCCCGCGCCAGCTCTTGTTGATCGTGAGTGGAAATCCCCAAACGCAGCCCTGCTTGCCGGATAGCGCTAAGATCGGCGATATCCAGATCTTCCTGCCCTAAATGAACGCCATAGGCCTGATATTTGATTGCCAGCCGCCAGTAGTCGTTAATGAACAGCCGGGCATTGTATTGACGGCCGAGTACAATGGCGGACTGAATATCCTGCTCTACCTGTTCTTCGGGCTTATCTTTGATGCGCAGTTGCAAAGTCCTGACGCCGGCTTCCAGTAATCGTTCAATCCACATCAGGGAGTCCACAACGGGATACAGCCCCAACCGATGTGCGGTTGGAGCAAATGATGATGTGTCATGCAGTGTTTCACGCTGATTTTTCATTGGCGGTATCCTCAGCACTGTGATACAGCTCGCTGCCACGGGCGCGGAACTCTTCTGACATCTGTTCCATACCTGTTTCCTGTTCCAGTTTCGCCGCATAATCACGCACGTCTTGTGTGATTTTCATTGAACAGAATTTTGGCCCGCACATGGAGCAGAAATGGGCGACCTTGCCGGACTCCTGCGGTAAGGTTTCATCGTGATAAGCACGGGCGGTATCAGGATCAAGCGCGAGGTTGAATTGATCTTCCCAACGGAATTCAAAACGCGCTTTCGACATGGCGTTATCACGGATCTGAGCACCCGGATGGCCTTTGGCAAGATCAGCCGCATGGGCCGCGATTTTGTAAGTAATCAGCCCTTGTTTGACATCTTCTTTATTGGGTAAGCCGAGGTGTTCTTTTGGCGTGACATAACACAGCATGGCACAACCAAACCAACCAATCATGGCAGCGCCTATGCCGGAGGTGAAATGGTCATAACCGGGGGCGATATCCGTCGTCAGTGGCCCTAATGTGTAGAACGGGGCTTCGTGGCAATGCTCCAGCTCTTCCGTCATATTGCGGCGGATTAGTTGCATCGGGATATGCCCCGGCCCTTCTATCATGACCTGAACATCGTACTCCCATGCGATTCTGGTCAGTTCTCCCAGAGTATGCAGTTCAGAAAACTGTGCTTCATCATTGGCATCCTGAATGGAGCCGGGACGCAATCCGTCACCCAAAGAGAGGGAAACATCATAGGCGGCACAGATTTCACAAATTTCACGGAAATGCGTGTAGAGGAAATTTTCCTGATGATGGGAGAGGCACCATTTCGCCATAATCGAGCCACCACGGGAAACAATGCCCGTCAGGCGCTTGGCGGTCATTGGCACGTAACGCAGTAATACCCCTGCGTGAATGGTGAAGTAATCTACACCTTGTTCGGCTTGTTCCAGCAACGTATCGCGGAACATTTCCCATGTCAGGTTTTCCGCTATGCCATTGACTTTTTCCAATGCCTGATAAATCGGTACTGTACCAATGGGGACCGGGCTATTGCGCAGTATCCATTCACGGGTTTCATGGATGTAGCGTCCGGTAGAGAGATCCATCACCGTATCAGCACCCCAGCGGGTAGACCAAATCAGTTTTTCCACCTCTTCTTCAATGGATGAGGTGACAGAAGAGTTACCGATATTCGCATTAACCTTCACCAAAAAATTGCGGCCAATAATCATGGGTTCGGATTCGGGATGGTTAATATTGGCGGGGATAATCGCACGACCGGCAGCAACTTCCTGACGGACAAATTCTGGCGTGATGTTTTCCGGTAAGTTGGCCCCGAAACTTTGCCCTGCATGTTGTTGGCGCAGGATTTCACTGCGAATACGCTCGCGTCCCATATTTTCGCGCAGTGCAATAAATTCCATTTCTGGCGTGATGATGCCTTGGCGTGCATAGTGCAATTGGGTAACACGTTTGCCTTGTCTGGATTTCAGTGGATGTGGGCGATGGTGAAAACGCAGGTGATCCAGCCCGGCATCGGCAAGGCGTTGTTGCGTAAAATCGGAGCTGAGGATTGAAACAGGTTCGGTATCATTGCGTTCATCGATCCACGGCTGGCGGATCTTGTGTAATCCCGTCTGCACATCCAGCACGGAAGCAGGGTCACCATAAGGGCCGGAAGTGTCATAAACGTGCACGGGTTCGTTTTCCTCAAATTGAGGTTGCTCTTTTGTGCCACCCACCAGTGTGGGGGATAACTGAATTTCACGCATCGGAACCTGAATATCCTGACGGGAACCTTCAAGATAAATGCGTTTTGAGCTGGGAAACGCCACACCCTGAATGGAACTGATAAATGCCTGAGCTGCATCTCGCTGCGCTTTGCGCGGCCTTGCAGGGTGGGTTTTGGGGGAGATATCCGTGGCTGGAATAACGGAACCGGAAACAACGGTATTGTTGGACTTAGACATAGCAAATTCCTGACTGTGTTATCGCCTTTCTCATTGCTGAACAGGCTTAAGTTGAGAAAATTGCTTGTCTGGAGCTCGCAGGGAGTAATGGTTGATGCTGATTGGTATTTGTACACGCTATTTGTATAGATGTACGTTGATACTAACAGCGGAGTGATTACTCTTGTTCCCTTCGCGGGTATTAGCCCGATCAGGTTCTGCGGATCCCGAATTAACGGTCTCAGCCTGTGTTTACTATGTATGACCCAAAGTAAACGCTAGGCACTCCGACAAGAAAAAAACACCCCAGAGTATAAAGGGGATGGTGAAAACTACAACCTAAAACTTGTACTTATTTACTTTTATTTGAATGGCTGGAATTTATATATTCAATGCAAACATATCCTTCATTATTACGCTCTTTTTTATTAAACAAAAAAGACAGGAAATAAAAAACCTTATTTCTTAAAACAGTTTTTTTGTGATCGAGTTCATGAAATGGAAATGATCATGATTTTGTCAAATCTGTTACCTTTTTTTTATTTTTACCTCATAATGTTACGAAAAAAACACCTTTTATGGGTAAATATTAAGTGGTTGTATAAACTAATAATATACTCAATATCAGGATATTATTCTTCAACGGCAATCATTTTAACTTTTTGCGCTGTTATTGCCGGATTCCGTTTTTTATTTCACTTGATTTCGTTTGGTTTTCACTGATCTCTTACCTATCATTTGCCCTCATTATTATTTTTCATGAATTAAACGATATATTCCGACCCAACACCTCTTCAAATTATCGCAATATAGCGTATTAACGCCCTTAATTAACAATTTTGTCAGAGACAACGTGAGTTAGAATTAGATTCAAATCTTGAGCCTGAATGTTATGGCCTGCGTTGCTATCAGGCAGGATAGCCTATTCCATAATGTTTCGGCATGACCTCAGGGAGACAGACTATGTCAGAGAAAAAGCACATCACAAAGCTGCAAGAAGGAAAGGCCCTGTTAGAACAGGGGCAGGGGGAAATAACAAAACAGGCCAAGGATCTATTGTCGGGTGCAGGAGGTAGCGCCAGCGATATCCTCAGCTCTGTGACAGTGCCCGATGGAGCAGGCAAAGCCGCCGATATGCTCAGCTCTGTAACCGGAATAGCCGGTAAGGTCGGATTACCCAGCGGCGCTGGCAAAGCTGCCGATATGCTCGGTTCTGTGTCTGGAATAGTCGGCAAGGTCGGGTCGCTCAGTGGCACAGGTAAAGCACTCGGTGGCCTCAGCGCCGACAATCTGATCAGCGGTGGTGGTTTTGCCGGCAGTGCGGGCAAGACATTCGGTGGCCTCGGTGCCGGCAGCCTGATCTCCGGCGGTGGTTTTACTGGCGATGCGGGCAAAGCCCTCGGCGGGCCGGGACTGGCAACCAAAGCTATCGCAGGTAATTCAAGAGCGGCGAAGACACTGCAACAGCTGGGCCAAAAACTGGGGCTGGGCGGCGGTGGCGGGGCTGATCCCAGCGGCCTGCTGTTCACCCTGACGGCGGGCGGCTTGCCGGCACAGACCTTTGTTGTCACCGACTTCAGCCTGAGCGAACACTTCTCGCGCCCCTTTGCGCTGGAAGTGGGGCTGGCGAGCGCCGATTCCGCCATTGACTTCCCACTGGTGCTTGACCGCACGGCGACGCTGACCATTCTGCAAAGCGGTGTCGAACAGCGCAGCGTCACCGGCATCGTCACCCGCTTTGAGCAGGGCAACTCCGGCTTACACCAGACCACCTACCGGATGAGCATCCGCCCCGACCTGTGGCGCACCACCCTGCGGCAGAACTCACGCATCTTCCAGCAGCTCAATATCGCCGGCATCATCACCAAAATTCTCAAGGAGCACAGCATCCGCGACGTGGTGTTCAACCTGCGCCACCCGCACCCGGAGCGCGAATTCTGCGTACAGTATCAGGAAAGCGACTTTGATTTCCTGCAACGGCTGACGGCGGAAGAAGGTATTTTCTACTTCTTCGAATGCAGTAACGGGCGCAACACGTTGGTGTTCGCCGACGACTGCGGCTCCGTACCACCGGGCATCCGCCTGCCTTATCAACCGGGTGAGGCCAGCACACTGGGCGAACCGGCGGTCAGCAGCCTGACCAGCAGCGCACAGGTACGCCCGGCTCAGGTACAGCTGAAGGATTACACCTTCAAGAACCCGGCCTGGCCGGCAGAATTTCAGCAGCAGATGCGGGATGAGAACCTGCAACAACTGTATTACGAGCACTACGACTATCCGGGCCGCTTCAAAGACGAGGCGCATGGCAAGGATTTTACCCGCTACCGGCTGGAGGCACTGCGCAGTGACGCCGTGACCGGACAGGGCAGCGGCAATGCCATCGCCCTGCAACCGGGTAAACTGTTCATTCTCGATAATCATCCCCGGGCAGACCTGAATCAGTCATGGCAGACCGTCGCAGCCAGTCACAGCGGCAGCCAGCCACAGGCACTGGAAACGGCCAGCTCAGGCTCGGGGACCACCTTGCACAGCAATTTCCACTTCATCCGCCAGAACCAGAACTGGCGCCCGGCGCCGTTGCCCAAACCAGTGATTGATGGCCCGCAAATTGCCAAAGTAGTCGGCCCGGCGGGGGAAGAAATTTTCTGTGACCAATACGGTCGGGTGCGCCTGCAATTCCCGTGGGACCGTTACGGCAAGAGTGACGACCAGAGTTCCTGCTGGATACGGGTCAGCCAGCCGTGGGCCGGTCAGGGCTGGGGCATGCTCGCCATTCCGCGTATCGGGCAGGAAGTGGTGGTGGATTTTCTGCACGGCGACCCCGACCAGCCAATCGTCACCGGACGTACTTACCATGCCAGCAACATCCCGCCGGGTGCCTTGCCGGGCAGCAAAACCCAGATGGCGTTCCGCTCCAAAACCCATAAGGGGCAAGGCTATAACGAACTGCTGTTTGAAGATGCCAAGGGCAGTGAGCTCCTGTCACTGCACGCCCAGAAAGACATGAACACCAAGGTACTCAATAACCGTGATACCCATGTACTGGCGAACCACAGCGAAACGGTGGAGAAAAACCAGACCATTAAAGTGAATGCGCACAAAAACGAGATGGTGAGATTCACCAGCACAGAAACCATCGGCATGGTCTACGCATTGACCGTCGGCGCCAGCATGAACACCACCGTGGTCGCCAGCCAGACCGAGCAGGTGGGCCACCATAAATCTGTCACGGTCGGTAATACCCTGTCTATCAGTGCCAATGATGTGATTGAGTTGAAATGTGGTGCCAGCGTCCTGCGTATGGACAGCGCGGGAAAAATCACCATACAGGGCAGTGAATTCAAATTTGAGGCCAGTGGCCCGGTACAAATCACCGGTAAAGACATCGACCTGAACTAACAAGGACAGACTTGAGATGGAATTTCGTAACCTCACCCCCTTCGCGGTGATGAACTACTCAATGTTCGATGTCGAAGATACCGAGCATCATGTGGCGGTCATGAAAATCGGCTACCAGCTGATGCCTGCCGGACAGGGGGAGTACGTCGCCGAATTATTGCCCGCACCGCCCCTGTGTTTACAGGATGAATATCGCGGACAGATGAATGCCTCGCAGGTGTTGCAGGAAAGTGACCTTGCCCCGTTTAAACCGCGCTGTGACGTGATTGTCAACGGCACAGCCTATGCGCCGGAAGGTCAGTCCTGTACCGAATTCCCCATTCGATTACAGGTACAGAGCAAGCAGGGCCAGACCCTGCTCGACAAAACACTGACCGTGACTGGCGAACGAGAATTTATCCGTGACACCAGCGGTCACTGGCAACTGACAGAGCCAAAACCGTTTACCACCCTGCCGTTGGACTACCGCTATGCCTTTGGTGGCGAATGCAAAATTCAGGCAGCCGATAAAGCGAGTCAACAGCTCAAGGAAAGTGACCGGCTGACACCCGAACAACGCCAGCAGCACCCGGACGGGGAAAAAGCACCGGTCGCTCATGCCACCTGTGAAAGCAATCCGCTGGGAATGGGGTTTATCACCCCGTGGTACGCCAACGCCAAACCACTCACCCACTACCCCGCACCGCGCATTACCCGGCCGGATGCGCCATTTACCGCGCCGCATTTTGCGGAGCAACTGACCGGAACATTACCGCCCGATACCCCAGCCTGTCAGCCACAGGGCATGGGCTTTATCGGTCGTCCGTGGCTGCCCCGCCGTCAGCTTGCCGGGACTTACGATGCCGACTGGCTGGAGCACCGCCACCCTTATCTGCCAAAGGATTTTGACTTCGGTTACTGGAACGGTGCACCGGCTGACCAGCAGATAGACTGGCCGGAAACCGATATTGCCCTCACCCTGAGCGGCCTGACGCCCCATGGTGACCTGCATGTCAAACTACCGGGACACCGCCCGTTCATTTTGCTGCGGATGCACAACGGCATGCTACTGCCCGTACCGATGCGTATGGATACGTTAATTATCGACAGCGAGGCCAGGACGCTGCATATGACCTGCCGCCTGAGCTTCAAAGCCTCCCTGCCCGTACGGGTCGCCGAAGCCCGGTTTGAAATTAACCCGGAGGCGCCGTTGCTCAAACTGGCACCGCTGGAAGAGGAGAAAAAGGATGGCTGATAACTATATCGCCCGTACTGCGGGCACCTGGATGATTGTCGGTATCCTGCCGGATGTGTGCAAAACCCCGATGGGATCTTCCACACCGCCGATCCCGTACCCGGTCGTGGCGAAACTGGCAGACAGCTCGGCGGCGGAAAAAACCGTCCGTGCCAATGGCAAACCGGTGGTGGTGTTTGCCCAGAGTTTTGTACCGCAAACCATAGGAGATCAACCCGGTGTAGCAAATGGCGTCAAAAGCGGCACGGTAGGCGGCAAATGCCATCCGAAGGAGCACACCCGCACAGTACGCGCCGGCAATAAGCTGGTGCTGCGCCACGGGGATAAGTTTTGGATGAATGGGGCATAAGGAGGGAGCCATGTCAGAAGAACCCGTTATCGCAATTACCGGAGGGCGTGATGAAGCCGTATTTTGCAAAGAATACAATATTCGCTCATTGGCTGATTTTGAAAGAACCCAAAAAAATCTTCCTGCCTTATTAGAGGCAGAATTTGCCAACAACCCTCGACTGACCTCGGATGATAAGGCATTTATTTTAGACGGTGAAACAAGACTAGCTGATAAGGTAGCTGAAAAATTCAAAAGCGGGGAATACCCACTGAAAGAATGGGAGGCGGTAGATGAAGGCGACGAATATAATGCACATCCTCAACCCAATACTCCCTTACCAGCTAAAGTCCGGGATGACAGTCCCACTGGGACAGGAAACACCCCCGGAATAATTACCGCTCAGGCAGCCCCCACGCAAGTGCCAGTGGCAGAAGCCAATCCTATTCCCAAAGCAGAAACACCGGAAGAAAAAAGCTGGCGGACAAAAGCGTGGGAGTCAATGGTGAAAACCAAGGATGAGGTCGTTGATTGGGCGAAGGAGAAGGCGATTAATCATGCCGAAGGGATGAAACATCCGGTTGAGCGGGCTAAAGGACATGTAAAAGGTGCCTATAACAGCGTGGTTGACACGGTAGAGTCCTATATCCAAGGGGCTTATTTTGAAAGTGCCAAAGACTCGGAGGATACAGCTCGGTGGCTTGAAATATATGGCGAAACTGAAAAAGCGAAGACGGTACGTGAAGTCGCAGAAATTCAGAAAAAGCAAAGTGGGGAATTTAATCTGAATGACTGGAAAGCTACCCCCAGCAACCAAGCACAAGAAGCGGGAATATTTGATGTCAAGGTTATCGAGGTGATTGGTTTGCCTGCTGGGAAAACCGGGGTTATCCAAAAGAGTTCGACTGAATTAGCTTCTGCTGCAAACAAAGTCAGTAATGCGGCGACCAAAGCTGAAAGAAAAGTGCTTACTGAGGAAACCACAGCCCTAGAAGGTGCCAGAATCGAAGGCCAATCGGCGAAAAATGCCACTCCCTCACACGATAAACCCCAAAACGCTAAAGAAGACCACGTTGATAACAAGTCCACCGACAAAGACGGCAGCTGCAATGGCACTTGTAGCACAGAAAGTGAACCTGTCGATATGGCTACCGGCGACTTTTTGCAAGTTTGGCCAGTTATCGCTATCCCCGGATTGTTGCCGATCACCCTAACCCGTACCTATCGCTCTACCGCCAACTTAAACGGCCTATTTGGTCCCAAATGGGCAGATGACTGGTCACGCCAGCTTGTACTGATTGACGATAAAATCAATTTCACTGATGCAGACGGAGTGATCTACGATTTCAATACACCGGATAACACAGTGCTCGCCCGTAATCAGCATATTCCTCATTATGTGTTAACCGGCGAGTTGAATGGCGAATTGCAACTGACCAACCGCCAATCCCAGCTTACCTACCACTTCAATCATGCCGTCGGGTCTATCCGTAAATTATCCGCGATCACCGATCGCCGTCAGAACGCAATTCGGTTTATCTATGATAAACAGTCGCAACTGGTTGAAGTCACTCGCACCGATGGTTTCCGGCTGATCTTAGATTATCAAGGCCAACAGCTCCAGACAGTGGATTATCTGGCACAGAAAAAGCAACAACGGCTGGTGACCTGCCACTATGACCCACAAGGTTATCTGAATCAATGCGAAGCATTCCAGCATAACCACCTGTGGCATGAATATGACGCGCAGGGGCGGATGATACGCTGGCACGATACTGACCAGACTGATCTGCATCTCACTTATGATGCGCAGGGGCGGGTACTGAGCATGACATCCCCCAGTGGCTACTGGAGTGACAGTTTCCACTATGACGATCAGGCGCGTATCACCACTTACCGGGATGCTGAAGGCGGTGAAACCCAACACCACTATGATCACAACGGGCTGGTAATCCGTGAGGTCGATCCGCTGGGGCGCGTCACACGTCGTCAGTGGCGCCATAGTCAAATCGTCTGGGAAGCCGATGCAGCAGGGGGGATCACGACTTTCGATTACAATCCTGACGGTGCTCTGACAGAAGTAAAAACACCGACAGGTGAAACGTTTGCTTATGGTTATGACGAACACGGGCAGCTGATTGAAAGTGTCCTGCCAACCGGTGAACGTTGGCAATTTCACTATGATGAGCAAGGCAACCTGACAGCGCTGACCAATCCATTGAGGCACAAAGAAGGATACCAATATGGCACCCACGGTGAATTACGCCAGCGTTTACTGCCAGATGGGCGTCAGTGGCACTACGCCTACGATGAGCAACAGCGGCTGGCGGCGGTGATGACCCCGGATGGGCAAACCACCAGCCTGCAACTGGATGAATTGGGTCGATTGCGCCAATTCACAGATGCGCTCAAACAACAAACTCACTACCGTTACAGCGATGACCATGCCAGCCTTAATGGCAGCCTGACCGA
This sequence comes from Xenorhabdus entomophaga, assembly GCF_037996725.1. Taxonomy (NCBI): domain Bacteria; kingdom Pseudomonadati; phylum Pseudomonadota; class Gammaproteobacteria; order Enterobacterales; family Morganellaceae; genus Xenorhabdus; species Xenorhabdus entomophaga. The sequence goes on along the minus strand of NZ_JBBMXH010000008.1, from coordinate 14,931 downwards.
TGTTGAACTGCCGGATGGTACCACGCAGCAACTGGCTTATGACAGTGAACGGCGCGTGATGGCAGTGACTGATGGCGAAGGCCGTACCACCCGCTACACCTATGGCGCGTTTGACCTGCTCAATCAGGTTACCCGACCCGACGGTACTATATTACACTTTGGTTATGACCGTCTGACCCGGTTGAACTCAGTGACCGCCTCCACCGGCGAAACCTACCGTTATAAGCGGGATGCCGCCGGGCAAATCATCCGCGAAACCGATTTTACCGGGCGTACCATTGACTATCAGTACGATAAACTGGGACGCCGGACACTGACTCAATATCCCGATGGGCAGCAGCTTCGCTGGCATTATTCTGCTGCGGGTTTACTGGTCAAACAGGAAAGCTGGCAGCCGGAAAATAACCAACTGGTGCTGAAAGCCACGACGCGTTACGAATACAACAAGCGGCATCAGTTGGTGAAAGCCACTAACGCCGATGCAGTGGTGGAATATGAGTATGACAAGGCCACTGGCCTGCCGACCTGTGAACGTATCAACGGGCGGGAAATTACGCGCGAATGGGACAATCTGACCGGACGCCCAGTCAGCGAAAGCGTGGATGGCAACACCCTGCACTTTGGCTATAACCTGTTGGGGAGTCTGAACCACTTTCAGCTCAATCAGCATACGCCGCTGACATTCCAGCATGATGTACTGGGACGGGAAACCGTGCGCGAAAGTGCCAACGGTTTTATCCTTGCCAGCCGCTACACAGCAACCGGTTTATTGGCACACCAATCGGCAGGTCAGTCCACCCAATTTTTCAGGGAAACGCTGGCACAAAATGACCCGCACTTCCCGCCACAGGCCACCGCCGTCAACCGAAGTTGGCAATATGACCGTGCGCATAACGTCCGGGTGATAGACGACAGTCGTTGGGGGCAAACCCGTTACCGTTACAATACTAACGACCAAATACTGCATACCCTGTTCGAAGGTGCGCGTCCGCATGAAGAGCAATTCAGCTATGATGCCAATGGCAACCTGAGCCAACATCTACCGACCGATGCGCGGGGGGCAGTGGCGCAAATCAACCAACGCCAGCAAGCCGGGCGCGTTGTGCAGCAAGGGGATATCCGTTATCGCTATGATGACAATGGGCGTCTGGTAGAAAAAACCGAACACCGTGATGGCTTCCGCCCGCAAATCTGGCGCTACCGCTGGGATACGCAAAACCAGCTGACCCACTGCGAAACCCCGAATGGCTCGCGCTGGCATTATCTCTACGATGCGTTTGGCCGACGAATTCGTAAACTGAAAGTGCATGATGGTAAGCTGGCTGCCGCTAATTTACAGTTGTGGCTGGCAGGCAAACCGGATTTAGCGCCGAGAGCCAATGCCATGATGGGGCAGGATTACCTGTGGAGCGGTGACCAGCTTATCGAGGAAACACCGATTTATGCGGATGGCACGCCCGAGGAAAATCAGCGTGTTCGCTGGCTGTATGAACCCGGCACACTGACGCCTTCGGCCCGTTTTGAACGCGGCAAGCTCCACTATATCGTCAGCGACCATCAAGGCACCCCGCGTGAGATGCTCAATGAGGAAGGCCAGCTCATATGGGCACAGCGACTGAGAACATGGGGACAGGCAGATCGTTTTCAGGTGATCGCTTCCAATAATGCAGATTATCATGTTAACTGTAACCTGCGCTTTATGGGCCAGTATGAGGATGAGGAAAGCGGGTTATACTACAATCGGTTTAGGTATTATTCGCCGGAGACGGGGCAATATCTCAGTCCTGACCCGATAGGGCTAGTGGGGGGCGTGAATCCGTATGGATACGTCCATAATCCGGTTGGATTTGTAGATCCGTTCGGGTTAGCGGGTTGTGATCCTACTGGATATCATAAACGCAAGGCTCTTCGAACAGACGTTTATAATGCTCAACGTCCTACTGCTGGTCGTCATGCAACAAAACATATCAACGCAAAAGATGTTAATGAAGCTAAAAATCTGAGTGTAGGTAAAGGAAGCTTAGATAAAAGACCTGAAGCATCTTATTTCCCGGAATATGCAGGTAAGATTGCTGGATTTGAGAAACAAGCCGCATATGGAGCTATTCGGAATGGTCATGCTTTTGACCACGGCGGAACTCGATTCATGTTCTATAAAAACCCTACAGGTCATGTTGGGTATAATGAAGGAAAATTAACCGATTGGGTAAGAATTGAAATGACGAATGCACCTATTCCTACTATTCACAGTTTCCCCGCATCGTTGGAACAAGTCGGAAAATACATTCCTGGAGTTCGTTAATGAAAAAAGATATATGGAAGAATATTCAACCCTTGAGAATACCTAGCAGGTGGGTAATTGATGTAAATAATTTCTATGACTATGAGCCTACTAAAGAAAATATGGATTGGTTCTATGGGTCAATTTTGATTAGTGGACATAATTCGCTTGATGGCCTTTGCTTTGATTCACGGTATGAACCAGAAGGAGACCCTAATGGTTTATTTGTATTAGATTTTTTCATCATAAAAACAAATAAAAAAACAGGAAAAACAGAAGAGGAAACATTTCTAGGTAGTAAGCAAACAAGAAATAAGGCCAAGTTCATTAACATGCTTGAAGAATTTATGTTTACTGGAAAATATGAATAGTTAAATTTAAAGCCGGAAAGATCCCCGTGATCTTCCGGCTTGTTCTGTTTAAGCGCCGCTTACTCCCTACCCTTAGTTGCTGTTGTAGTCCCCAATCAGTTCCCGCATCTGGAGCTTGATCTCACTAACCGTATCCGGATAAAAAGACTGAACCGAAAAACGCTGGGTTATTCCAAATCAGAAGAAATGCACAATAAAGTTATCGGTATTTTTTTGAAAGAAAATTCTATTGCTTATAGGGTGATCTAACTATTGGAAGCATGACCCGGAAATCTATCGGGAATATAATTCCCAATTCAACTGTTTCCAACCCTGTATTTCAGCTTCTGCCTGCAATTTTTTATCTGCGTTGATGGTAAATACCTCATCAGCAAATAAACACATCGGCAGGTCATTAATGGAATCGGTATAAAATGAAATATGCTCCGGTGATAAGTTCTGTTCTTCGAGCCATTGCTGCAAGCGGGCAACTTTGCCTTCACGGAAGGTCGGTATTCCGTGAATCTCACCCGTATAGCAACCTTCTTTCATCACCATATCAATGCCCATGGCTGTCTGTATGCCAAAGGCTGACGTGATTTTCTTGACCACGAAAGAAACCGTCGCAGAGATAATAATGACAGGGATGTTCTGTTGCCGGTAAATATCCAGTTGTTTTTGAGCGGCGGGATAAAAAATAGGTTTGATTTTGGTTTCCACAAAATCGGTTAACCAGATATCGATTTGCTCTGAAGGAATGTGTTTAAGTGCTTGTAAACTGGCTGCCAGATATTCCTGCATATCCAGCTTTCCCGCACAGTAATCAGATATCATTTTCTGATCGGCTTCTATAAAACGAGGATCGGTAATGATCTCGTTTTCCCATAGATATTTTGTCCAGAGCTGGGCGGAATCCCCACCAATCAGTGTCTCGTCCAAATCAAATACAGCGATTTGTTTTGCCATTTTTGTAATCCCTGGTTTAAGGCCAGTGTTGAGAGGAAGAGTTAATATAACAAGATTAAAGACGAAATAAGATAAAAAGGAGTATGCTTTATTCGTGTTGATTTTGAACAACATATGATGGAAATAATCACACAACCCATGACGGAACAGAGACAAATGACGCAACAAAAACTGACAGGTACAGAACGGGGCTGGTGGATTGTCAGTCTTGAGAATCAGGTTTGGCTACCACAGGGAGTGTTACCATCAGGAACGGCTAATCAGTGGTTATTGCAAGGCCATATGGCGCGGTCTATCGGCGAGTGGCAGGGGGAAACGGTTTGGCTGATTCGCCATAGAATGACTTCAAATATGTCTTCTCCCCGTTTAATTGCTGATCGGGATGCCAAATTATTTCAGATGGTAGGGCGCGGCGTCCAATTGGCTGAATTTTATCGTTCGCACCGTTATTGCGGTTATTGTGGGCATGAAATGCAGCATAGCCAATACGAATGGGCCTGTTTATGCAGCCATTGCGAAGAGCGTTATTATCCACAAATTGCACCCAGTATTATCGTGGGTATCCGTCGTGATGACCATATTTTGTTGGCACAACACCAGCGTCACCGTAGTAATGGTATTCATACCGTACTTGCCGGATTTGTTGAAGTGGGGGAAACGCTGGAAGAAGCTGTCCATCGTGAAGTGATGGAAGAGAGTGGCATTAAAATCCGGAACTTGCGTTATGTTGCTTCCCAGCCGTGGCCTTTCCCGAATTCATTAATGACGGGGTTTTTAGCTGATTATGATAGCGGTGAAATCAATCATGACCCCGTTGAATTAGTCAGTGCAGATTGGTATCGCTACGATAAACTTCCTTTGATTCCACCTCCTGATACAATTGCTCGCCGTTTGATCGAGGATACTGTGGCGTTATGTCGTCAGCAGTGATGTTAATTGATCAATGAGTTATGTATAAAAATGAGAGCTACCTTACCAAAGCGGGTAACTCTCAAGCACTTAAGGTTCAGTGGCAGATTAAGGCTGTTTTTGTTCCTTCAGGCCCCGGTTTTTCAGCATAGATTCAATACTTGGTGGCTTACCGCGCCAGTTGATATATAGATTTTCCAAGTCTTCACTATTACCACGTGACAACACCTTATCGCGGAAACGTTGGCCATTCTCGGGTGTCAGGCCTCCGTGTTCGGTAAACCAGGCAAAAGCATCATCTGCCAGCATTTCGGTCCACAGATAAGCATAATAACCGGCAGCATAACCGCCACCCCAAATGTGTTTGAAGTAGCTGGAACGATAGCGCGGCGGCACGTAGCTGATATAGATGTTGTCTTGTTGCAGAGACCCGGCTTCAAACTTATCCACGTCTTGCTGTGGCTGATCAGCGGTCAGCATATGCCAGTGCATATCCAACAACGCGGCTGACAGCAGCTCGGTCATGCTATAACCTTTGTTGAATTTGTCAGCCTTATTGATCTTATCCACCAACGCCTGTGGCATTGCCTCATTGGTTTGGTAATGCTTGGCGTAATGGGCAAACACCTTGGGATCACGCGCCCAATACTCATTAAATTGCGATGGGAATTCCACAAAGTCACGGGCGGTATTGGTGCCGGACAGGCTCGGATATTCCTGATCGGCAAACATGCCGTGCAAGGCATGCCCAAATTCATGGAAGATTGTGATCACGTCATCATACGACAATAGTGCAGGTTGGCCCGGCGCAGGTTTGGTAAAGTTGGCGACGTTGTAAATCACCGGTTTGGTTCCGGTGAGCTTTGACTGATCGACAAAATTACTCATCCAGGCTCCACCACTTTTGTTGTCGCGCTTAAAGTAATCGGTATAAAACAACGCCAATGGCTTCCCGTCTTTATCGAAAACCTCATACACGCGGACGTCGGGTTGATAAACAGGGATGTCTTTGCGCTCTTTAAAGGTAATGCCATACAGCAGATTGGCGGCATAGAACACGCCATTATTCAGGACGTTATTCAGCTCGAAATACGGCTTAATCTGTGATTCATCTAAATCATATTTTGCCTTGCGTACCTGTTCGGCATAAAACGGCCAATCCCAGGCCTCCAGCTCGAAGCCCCCTTTTTGCTGGTCAATCACCGCTTGAATGTCTTTGGCCTCGCGCTCAGCGCGTGCTGTTGCCGCCGGTACAATATCACGCAAAAATTTCAACGCGGCTTTAGGCGTTTTTGCCATCTGATTTTGCAGTTTCCACGATGCGTAATCCGGGAAGCCCAGCAGCTTAGCCTGCTCAGCACGGATCTTCGCTAACCGGGTCAGGGTTTGACGCGTGTCATTATCGTCACCTTTTTCGGCCCGGGTCCACGATGCCTCAAATAATGCTTTACGCGTATTGCGATCTTTCAGGCTTTGCAGGTTCGGCTGCTGGGTGGTGTTTTGCAATACCAACAGCCATTGTTTGTCTAGCTTACGCTCACTGGCAGCCTGCGCCGCCGCAGCAATTTCGCCATCGGACAGACCGTTCAGTCTGGCTTTATCCTGAATCGCCAGTGCGCCATTTTTGGTTGCTGCCAGCAGTTTGTTGGTAAACTGGGTACTGAGTGTGGCAGCTTCCTGATTCAAAGCCTTTAGTTTGGCTTTATCCGCATCAGACAAGTTGGCTCCCGCTAACTCGAAACTTTGATAAGTCACCTCCACCAATCGGCGCGATTCCGGATCCAGATTCAACGTCCCGCGTTGCTGGTAAATGGCTTTGATACGGTTGAACAGTTTACTGTTCAGCATAATTTCATCATTCATCGCCGCCAGCTTTGGTGCAATTTCCTCATCCAGTTTTTGCAGTCTATCAGTGGTATTAGCTGACGTCATCGCCCCAAATACGTTCATCACTCGTGTCAACGTTGCGCCCGATTTCTCCAGCGCGACAAATGTATTTTCAAAGTCAGGCGTGGCAGGATTATTGGCGATCTGTTCTACTTCTTTCAGTTTCTGTTTAATACCGGCAGCAATCGCGGGTGCATAGTCTGTTTCTTTTATCTTATCGAACGGAGGAGTCTGGAACGGTAGTACACTCGGATAGAAGAAAGGGTTTTTGTTCTTGTATTGCTGTTGATTAGCTTCACCAGTCACACTCATCTCCTTTACCTGAGCACTTGAGAGGTTCGTATGGTCAGATCCCGGTTTATTTTCTTCGGCCTGCACCTGAGTGCCTAGTGCTAAGCCAATAGCCAGTACTAAAGTGGATAAACGCATCAATAGAAACTCCTCCATGTAGGTCTAATAGGTTATTTATCAATGAAAATGACTTCATAAGCGCTTTGATACAGCCAATTGACTACAGTCAATTAACTAACGTAAACCAATTCATCCAACGATTAATTGAAGAGCGCAAACAATGAAGGGTTATGGCAACGTGAGAAACGGCATTGCCTTCATGTAACGCATGTGTTACATGAATGTAACATAATGAGAGCGATGAGCCAGTGTGCATAGTTCTTGTTCCGGGTTTTGTGACTCTGTACATAAATTTTTTCATCTGACGTCGTTCGTTTTGGGGGATGGGTGCTTGACGTTTATTTATTGGTGGTCACGACGGAAGTTCGGCTTCCGACGTGTTATCATGCGGGCGCTTTTTGTTGATAATCAAGGGAGCTTGTCATGAATGCGTTGAAAAACGACCGCTATCTGCGTGCCTTATTACGTCAGCCTGTCGATGTCACACCGGTATGGATGATGCGCCAGGCTGGCCGATATTTGCCTGAATATAAAGCGACACGTCAGGAAGCGGGAGATTTCATCTCGTTATGCAAAAATACCGAATTAGCTTGCGAAGTCACACTTCAACCCTTGCGCCGTTTTCCACTGGATGCGGCAATCCTGTTTTCTGATATTTTGACGATTCCCGATGCGATGGGGCTGGGGCTTTATTTTGAAACGGGTGAGGGGCCGCGTTTTCACTCCCCGATTATGAATCATGCCGATGTGGAAAAACTGCCTGTACCCGATCCAGAAATGGAACTGGGTTATGTGATGGATGCCGTTCGTGCGATCCGCAAGGCGTTGGCAGGACAAGTTCCGCTCATCGGCTTTTCTGGCAGCCCGTGGACATTGGCAACCTATATGGTTGAAGGCGGAAGCAGTAAGGCGTTCACTAAGATCAAGGCCATGATGTATGCCGAGCCTGCTACATTACATCTGTTACTGGATAAATTGGCAAACAGCGTTATTCTATATCTGAACGCGCAAATAAGGGCGGGAGCCCAATCTGTCATGATTTTTGATACTTGGGGTGGCGTTTTATCTCATCGCGATTATTTGGAATTCTCCCTCCAGTATATGCATAAAATTGTTGATGGACTGATCCGCGAACATGAAGGCCGCCGTGTGCCTGTGACCCTGTTTACCAAAGGGGGAGGGCAATGGCTTGAAGCAATGGCGGCAACAGGGTGTGATGCACTTGGTTTGGATTGGACAACGAATATTTCTGATGCTCGTCGTCGTGTCGGAGATAAGGTTGCCTTGCAGGGCAATATGGACCCATCCATGCTGTATGCGCAACCCGCCAGAATTGAAGAAGAAGTTTCGACAATATTGCAAGATTTTGGTGTAGGCAGTGGGCATGTTTTCAACTTGGGGCATGGCATTCATCAAGATGTTCCACCAGAACATGCCGGTGCATTTGTCGAAGCCGTACACCGACTTTCAGCAAAATATCATCAATAACGATATTAGTAATAACAGTATGATTAATACAAAGGCACTTCGTCAGGAACAGGTAGAAAAATCACGGCAGGTTATCCGTCATGATGTTTTTTCTGCCTCTTTTACGCCAGAGTTCATTGCGGGTGCTGATGTTGGCTTTGAAAAAGATGGCACGGTAACCCGTGCCGCGATCGCGATTTTGCGATACCCCTCGCTAGAATTAGTCGAATACCAAATCGCAAGAATTGATACGGTACTTCCCTATATCCCGGGTTTACTCTCATTTCGTGAATATCCTGCATTGATGGCTGCATGGCAAAAATTAAGCCTGCGGCCTGATTTGCTTATGGTGGATGGTCAGGGTATTGCCCATCCCCGACGTTTTGGGGTTGCCAGTCATTTTGGGGTATTGGTCGATGTTCCGACAATTGGTGTGGCAAAAAGCCGTTTGTGTGGTGAACATGCTCCGGTAGGAGAACTTCCGGGAAGTCGCCAGCCATTGATGGATCATGGCGAACAGATTGGGGTTGTATTACAAAGCAAAAAAAGATGTAACCCACTCTATATTTCCATCGGGCATAAGGTCAGTATTGATAGCGCGATTTTTTGGGTTGAGCATTGTTTGAAGGGGTATAGACTGCCTGAACCGACCCGTTGGGCGGATGGGATCGCCTCAAATAGACCATTTTTTAAGCAAACAATGCAGAAAAATCTATAATTGCGGCGGAAATGTGTGGATATTCTTGATTTTCAGGTAAACTTCGACGCAAATTAGGCATCATGAGTAACGACCAATGTTAAGAAACCCGATCCATCTGAGGTTGGAGAAACTCGAAAGTTGGCAACATTTGACTTTTATGGCTAGTCTATGTGAGCGAATGTATCCAAATTATCAGGTGTTTTGTCACCAGAGTGGGTTTGCCGACCCCGCACAATATCGCCGCATTTTGGATTTAGTGTGGGAAATCTTGGTCGTCAAAGATGCAAAAGTGAATTTTGATAGTCAGCTGGAAAAATTAGAAGCCATTATTCCATCATCAGAAAATTATGATATTTATGGTGTGTATCCAGCGATTGATGCGTGCATTGCATTGAGTGAAGTAATTCATTCTCGTCTGAGTGGCTCGACGTTAGAACATGCAATAGCAGCCAGTGAGATATCCATCCGTACTGTTGCCATGTTGGAAATGACGCAGGCTGGTAAGGAAATGACTGAGGATGAGTTAAAAGTATTACCTGCCATTGAAGAAGAATGGGATATTCAATGGGAGATTTTCCGTTTATTGGCAAATTGCGAAGAACGGGACATCGAATTGATTAAAGGATTAAAGGCTGATCTCCGTGAAGCGGGGGTTAGCAACATCGGCATAAATTTGGAGCAGTAACACATAAAACGTGACTTAATGCTTGATTTGCCGTATTTAAAGGCTTCACATTTGCCCTCACTCTGTTCTACATTGGGGGGCGAAAAGAAGTGGCTATCGGTGCGTGTATGCAGGGGTGCTGTCAAATCGGCATATCCGTCGCACTCGATGCTTTGCAAACGATAAACACACTGTAAGGATAATCTATGAATAAGACCGAATTAGTTGATGCAATTGCAGCAGGTGCAGATCTGACTAAAACTCAGGCTAAAGCAGCTCTGGAATCAACTTTGAATGCAATCACTGAATCTCTGAAAAATGGTGATGCAGTGCAGCTGGTAGGCTTTGGTACTTTCAAAGTTAACCACCGTGCGGAACGTACTGGCCGTAACCCACAAACTGGTAAAGAAATTAAAATTGCAGCAGCAAACGTACCTGCTTTCTCCGCTGGTAAAGCATTGAAAGACGCAGTTAAGTAATTGCATTGCGAAATAAGATAAGAGGGGGAAGTTCAAAGCCCCTTTTGTTGATTCTACAGGGGCTGTTTGCATTAGGGTTCATCTCTTTGCTCAGCGCCTGTTCGATTCAATCAAACACTCCTCTTTTCAATGCCAGTGGTTTTACAACCGACGAGGGTGCCATCCGTTTATGGCGTCTGAATGATCAAAACAGTAAACCTCAGGTTATCATGAGTGTTTACAGTCCTTATCGTAATAACAATACTGTTGTTACTTTTTATGAATATCGTTATGGCAACTTGTGGCAGATTCGTCGCAATGTGCTTGATAACCCTCCGATTGCAGAAACATTGCGTATCGATCAAAATAACTCGGTCATTTTTAATCTGCGGCAATCAGAAAAACATAATGAACCACTTTCCGCCGATGATATGGCTCGCCTGCGGTTTGATGCCAGGCAGATAGAGGAAACCAGTGATACCTTAATTGCAGGAGATATTAAGCTATTACAGGGACATTGGCAGTATGGCAGAGTTACCACCTGTGCTGGAAAACAATTACTCGTTGAGTTTGAGCCTCATGATCAGAGATGGATTGAAGAAAGGCAAAACAACAGTTCTGGCCCATTGACTATTGCGTGGCTGGATTCGCCGGCAGGAAAACAGTTGTTATTGGTGGCTAATGATGATTTTTGTCGTTGGGAACCGACGGAAGATAAGCTGTAACTTCCGCCAGCTTAATTGGTTTATTTCAAACGGGCAATGGCTCGGTAGCCAATATCTTTACGGTAAAAACATCCTTCCCAATTAATTCGCTCTGCTCTCAGATAAGCTTTTTTCTGTGCGTCCGCAATATCGTCACCTAATGCAGTAACACATAAAACACGCCCACCCGCAGTGATAACATTTTCATCCTTAAATGCGGTGCCTGCATGAAAGACTTTTTCATCAGCATTCGTTTCCTGAGCTAACCCGCTGATAACATCACCTTTGGCATAATTGGCCGGATAGCCTCCCGCCGCCAATACGACACCCAACGCAGGACGAGGGTCCCATGTGGATGTTTTCCCACTTAACTGGCCTTTCGCTCCGGCAAAACACAGTTCGACTAAATCAGAATTCAAACGCATCATAATAGGCTGGGTTTCAGGATCACCAAAGCGACAGTTAAATTCGATCACTTTGGGTTCTCCTTGTTTATCAATTATCAACCCGGCATAGAGAAAACCAACGTAGGTATGGCCTTCGGCTGCCATTCCTTTAACTGTAGGGTGAATGATTTTTTCCATAATGCGCTGGTGGAGCTCATCCGTTACCACAGGAGCAGGCGAGTAAGCGCCCATGCCGCCGGTATTTGGCCCGGTATCACCGTCACCGACACGCTTGTGATCCTGACTGGTTGCCATAGGAACCACGTTATTGCCATCTACCATGACAATAAAGCTGGCTTCTTCTCCATCCAGAAATTCTTCGATAACGATACGGTGCCCTGCATCACCAAATACATTACCTGCCAACATATCCTTAACCGCGCTTTGTGCTTCTTCCATCGTCATGGCGACGACGACACCCTTACCCGCGGCCAGACCATCCGCTTTAATAACAATAGGTGTGCCCATTTTTTCTAAATAGGCCAGAGCAGGCTCAACTTCTGTAAAGTTTTGATAGGCTGCCGTGGGGATACGATGGCGATGGAGAAAATCTTTGGTGAAAGCTTTGGAACCTTCCAGTTGAGCGGCTGCTTTTGTCGGACCGAAAATCGTTAGCCCAGCTTGCAGGAAAGCATCCACCACGCCGATAACGAGCGGAGCCTCAGGCCCCACGATGGTCAGATCAATATTATGATTCTGGGCAAACGCAAGTAGCCCATCAATATCTGTTGCCGCAATATCTACATTTTCCAGATTAGTTTCCAGCGCAGTGCCCGCGTTACCCGGTGCAACATAGATCTTATTCGCCAAAGGTGACTGTGCCGCTTTCCAGGCGAGTGCATGTTCTCTTCCGCCACTGCCAATAATCAAGATGTTCATCTGAGCCCTCTATATATAAAGAATATAAGGTGAAATTTATTAATGGCGGAAATGACGCATGCCAGTGAAAATCATCGCGATGCCATGTTCGTCGGCAGCCGCAATGACTTCATCGTCACGGATAGAACCTCCGGGTTGAATAACACAGCTCACACCCACTGCGGCGGCGGCATCAATACCGTCACGGAATGGGAAAAAGGCATCTGATGCCATAACACAGCCCTGAACTTCCAACCCTTCATCGGCTGCTTTAATGCCTGCAATTTTGGCTGAGTAAACACGGCTCATCTGTCCGGCACCAATGCCAATTGTCATATTGTTCTTGGCATAAACAATAGCATTGGATTTGACGAACTTCGCCACTTTCCAGCAAAACAGGGCATCCTGTATCTCTTGTTCTGTGGGTTGGCGTTTGGATACAACCCGCAGATCATCTTTTGCGACCATGCCCAGATCGCGATCCTGAACAAGCAAACCACCGTTGACACGCTTGAAATCTAAACCTGCCACGGGTGAATGCCATTCACCGCACACCAAAACGCGAACGTTTGATTTAGTTGCCAGTATTGGCAGGGCTGCTTTATTAATAGAAGGAGCAATAATGACTTCAACAAATTGTCGCTCAATGATGGCTTGTGCTGTAACTGCACCTAATTCACGATTAAACGCAATGATGCCACCAAACGCGGAAGTAGGGTCGGTTTTAAAGGCGTGATCATAAGCGGCATGAATATCGGTGCCCATTGCAACACCACAAGGGTTGGCATGTTTTACAATCACACAGGCTGGCTCGGCGAAAGCTTTTACACATTCCAGCGCGGCATCGGTATCCGCAATATTATTATAAGAGAGGGCTTTGCCTTGTAACTGGATCGCCGTTGCAATTGAAGCCTCAGTAATTTGTTCTTCTATATAGAAGGCTGCATCCTGATGGCTGTTTTCGCCATAACGCATATCCTGCTTTTTAATGAAGTTCAGATTTAACGTGCGAGGGAATCGCCCTGATGGCTGGCTTATCTCGCCATAATAAGGAGGAACCAGTTTACCGAAGTAATTGGCGATCATACTGTCATAAGCGGCTGTATGCTCAAATGCCTTAATGGCTAGATCAAAACGGGTGGCCTGTGTCAGCGAGTTTTGATGGTTATCCATTTCCTCGATAATTTTGTCGTAATCCTGACTGTTAACAACAATCGCTACATCCTTGTGGTTCTTAGCGGCAGACCGAACCATAGTTGGACCACCTATATCGATATTTTCTACGGCATCTTCCAGAGAGCAATTTGGTTTCGCGACAGTTTGTGCGAAGGGATAAAGATTAACGACGACCATATCAATCGGAGAAATTTGATGTTGCTCCATCATTTCATCATCTTGCCCGCGTCGGCCCAGAATGCCGCCATGAACTTTGGGATGAAGTGTTTTAACCCGTCCATCCATCATTTCGGGGAAGCCTGTATAGTCCGAAACCTCAGTGACATTTAGCCCGGCTTCGGCCAGCAGACGAGCAGTACCCCCTGTTGAAAGCAGTTCGACACCGCGACTGGATAAGGCTTTGGCAAATTCAATAATCCCCGCTTTGTCAGAAACACTCAGCAGGGCACGACGGATTGGACGAAGCTGTTGCATTGGTGTGATCCCTTGAATTTCGTAAAACAAGAATGTGCTATTGAGAAAAAACCACTGACTTCATAGAAAAAATGGCTTCTGCAATAACATTTCAAAACAATTTGAAAAAATCATGTGGCGATTTTTACTTCGCAGATTGTAGCGCAAACGTTTGCGTGATGCCCGACAAATTTTAACAAAATATCCAATTGTGGATAAGTTTGTGCGTAAATTGGTATAAGGTGGTATTTTGCTGTGTAATGCAGCAAACGATAATATTTTTCGAAAAAAACTATTGTCAGCGCCGTAAAACTCCCTATAATGCGCCACCACTGACCGACGCTGAGCTGACACAGGCCGCTGAGGAAAGGGGGAGAAAAGCGAAAATAAACGCTTGACTCCGGAGGCGAAAAGCGTAAGATACGCAGCCTCGCAACACGGGAGATTGATTCCGGTTGCCAACGCTCTTTAACAAATTAATCAGACAATCTGTGTGGGCACTCGCAGGACACTATCTCCGCCGAAAGGCGAAAAAAGATATTAAGTCTTGAAGAGTGACTGAACAGTTAATTCATTACGAACTAACAACAGTTTAATTCTTTGAGCATCAAACCTTTAATTGAAGAGTTTGATCATGGCTCAGATTGAACGCTGGCGGCAGGCCTAACACATGCAAGTCGAGCGGCAGCGGGAAGAAGCTTGCTTCTTTGCCGGCGAGCGGCGGACGGGTGAGTAATGTCTGGGGATCTGCCCGATGGAGGGGGATAACCACTGGAAACGGTGGCTAATACCGCATAACCTCTTTGGAGCAAAGTGGGGGACCTTCGGGCCTCACGCCATCGGATGAACCCAGATGGGATTAGCTAGTAGGCGGGGTAACGGCCCACCTAGGCGACGATCCCTAGCTGGTCTGAGAGGATGACCAGCCACACTGGGACTGAGACACGGCCCAGACTCCTACGGGAGGCAGCAGTGGGGAATATTGCACAATGGGCGCAAGCCTGATGCAGCCATGCCGCGTGTATGAAGAAGGCCTTCGGGTTGTAAAGTACTTTCAGTGGGGAGGAAGGCGTGAAGTTGAATAGGCTTCACGATTGACGTTACCCACAGAAGAAGCACCGGCTAACTCCGTGCCAGCAGCCGCGGTAATACGGAGGGTGCAAGCGTTAATCGGAATTACTGGGCGTAAAGCGCACGCAGG
>NZ_JBBMXH010000007.1:0-79628 GCF_037996725.1 Xenorhabdus entomophaga | reverse complement strand
CGCTTTCGCAAAAAATCCATATTATTCTGGATGGTGCGGGTTACCACCGAGCCGAGTTGGTGAAAGAGATGGCGTATGTCCTGAATATTGAATTGCATTACCTCCCGCCTTATAGCCCAAATCTCAATCCGATAGAGCGATTGTGGAAGTATATGAATGAGCAAGTGCGTAACAATGTTTATTTTCCGGATACGAAAACGTTTCGTGAAACCCTTTGTCACTTTTTTCATGTCACGTTGCCAGAAAAAGCGAAAGAATTGACGACTCGACTGACTGACAATTTTCAGATTTTAAAACCTGCATCTTCAAGTTAGATTGGTATATACTCTGATAATCCTGTCAAATTAACCAATTCGAATATACTAGTAAAAAGCCGCCTTCTATGAAGGCGGCTTTGATTTCGCTCCAGAGGGGCGCACTAAAATCTCTAAAAACAAGTCTCTGCTACTTCTGTGACTTTAAAATCTAAAAGCCAATAAGGCAGAGCCAAAACCTGTTGCTGACCACCTCCATAGGAGGTGGTTTTCAGTTATGAATAAAATGTGGCAGAATTATGCCAATACTGAGTTGCAATAACCACCCAATTCAGCAAAAAAACTGTATGAATTAACAGGAGATTTAATGACTATTAAACGCATTGATCCAGATACCCGTTGGTCAGAAGCGGTCGTTCACAATGACACTATCTATTATACCAGCGTACCAGAAAAGCTGGATGGCAATATTACAGAACAAACCGCCGATACACTGGCAGCCATTGATACCCTATTACATCGCCTTGGATCAGATAAGAGTAAGATTTTAGATGCGACGATTTTTCTGGCGGACAAAGCTGATTTTGCGGGTATGAATGCGGCTTGGGATGCGTGGGTCGTTGCCGGAAATGCACCTGTCCGTTGTACCGTTCAGGCTGAATTGATGAATCCAAAATATAAAGTAGAAATCAAAATTATCGCTGCTTTATAATCTGAACTCATCAAAACTCATATGGCATTGAGAACCATACCACTCAATGCCATTTTATTGATGAGGCTTAAGCCATTTTGATCATAATCATGCCGACTAGCAGCAGCACAATGCCACCCCATCCCTTAAAATTCAGCCGCTGATTGAACATAATCCAACCCGCCGCCACCGTCGCGATAATACCGAATGCTCCCCATAAAGCATAAGCGATGGAAAGTTCAATGCCTTTAACTGCCTGAGCCAACGAACTAAAAGCCCCCAAAACCGCAACTAAAGATAATATACCTAGCCAAAAACGTTGAAAACCGTTAGATAATTTCAGCAGAATATTCGCGATGATTTCCAAAAAAACCGCCAGAACCAAGAACGCAGCATGCCACCATTCAAATTGGGTCAACATGTTATGCCTCCTTCATCTGCTTGCTTGAAGTATTGTTTAAAGAACTATGTGACGAATTGCCGGGGGCTTTTTTTGATCCCATTTTGATCAAGGCAATTCCGGCCATCAGCAATACCAATCCCCCAATTTTCATCAATGACAAAGATTCGTTGAACCACAGTACACTAAAAGTAGTAATAAACAGGATACCAATACCTTCCCATAAGGCATAAGCCACGCCTAATGCCACTTTTTTCACGGCAATGGCCAACAAAATGTAGGAAGTTGTGATCATGGTGTACATCACGATCATGCCTGTAAAATCACCCGAAACGCTGGCTTGCTTCATTGACAGAGTACCAATCACTTCTGCCACAATCGCCAGTATAAGAAACATCCAATAAATCATTATTTTTCTCCTGAACATACTGCTAAAAGCATGCCAAGATATTTAAGCTATAAATGCCAACAAGAGCAGCCGCGAATGCAATTACGCGATATCAGAAATCAAACTAATGTTTTAGCCAAATATTTTGACAAATAAGAATTGCCGGTGAAAAACCGGTTAACAGGAGAAAGGCCCTAAAGAGCGCCGCACCAGTAGTGCTCACTGGATAAGATAGCTGAGAGGAAAAAAACGTGGGTACAACGTTGAATTTTGTTACTGTGTTGAATGTTGACGCTTTTGGCGCTATTCATGGTATTTTATTCTTTCATCACACGATGTTCACTGCGTGATATACTACGAACCCTCATATTAGTGATGTAATTGATTAATTTGTATTTCTAGCATATTTAAACAATAAATACAATTGATAAGCAAATTTTTCAGGTAAGCAGTTAACTTTATAAGTCAGTTCAGTAAAACAGTTTGCGGGGCAATATATGATCTGTTGCGCCAAATTCTAATACAGGTGAACTTCTGGGGCGATAATGTCCACTCCTATTATTCCATTTGGTTAATTCACCATTAGTGAAAAAAAGCTCACCAGCTAATAGTACAGGGTATTTTGCATAATTGATCTCATCATCATTTGGGAGAGGCTGGCTGGCATCATGGCGATACCATAAAATCCTGCCTTTGATTAACGAAGTGTGACCAGTAACCAGAGGCTTAGAGAAATCACAACAATTACATACAACAATCTGGGGCATATCAGAATATATAACGTATATGTACTGTCCATGCGGAACGTGTACTGGCGCCTCCATTGAATCTATTCTTTTCATCACATAATAATAACAGTCGTCGTCATCATCACGTCTCGGGTTAGGCCAACAACACTGTTTAAACACATTAAATCTAGTCCGCTGTCGTATATGCCTACTGGATTCAGGCCTAGACCGTTCAAGAACATATATATTCTCTAAACTTTCGTGTGGTTGTTGAGGATGAAGTTTGTGTCTGCTGTCTTCCGGTATATCGTTAAATATATCCAGACAGTTATGGTGAATTATTTTGGTTTTGTTTTTATAAACTACATCCAACCTTGATAGCGCGTTTTCTGGTGCGCTGTTATCATACCTTTTTATACGTTCAGAAACCCACTCATCACCAATATCTTCTCCCTGCCTGCCTCTCACGCGGTTTATCTGCTCACGTCTTAGCGCCCATTGGGCATGCCAAGTTTTTGGATCATCAGCACGCATAATTTCCTCTCTTCCCACTCATTCTTACTGCATTAAAATCAACCAATTAATAACCTATGGTAACTTTTTTAAACGTGACGAATTTCAAGGAATTAAAAAAGAATCAGTGTGGAAGAGATCTGACCGCAGAATACGGTCAGATAAATAATAGAAAAACAGAACTCGTTATTCAAACTCGTTCCATGAACGCCCATCGCGGGTAATCATGGCGATAGAAGCTACAGGTCCCCAAGTACCTGCCTGATAAGGCTTCGGTGGCTCGTTGTCCGCAGACCATGCTTCCATAATGGAATCCACCCATTTCCATGCTTCTTCTACTTCATCACGACGGACAAACAAGGCCTGAATACCGCGCATAGCTTCCAACAGTAATCTTTCATAAGCATCGGCAAGGTGTGTTTGATTGAATGTTTCGGAGAAACTCAAATCCAGTTTGGTCGTTTGTAAACGGTGCTTATGTTCTAATCCCGGCGCTTTATTCAGCACTTCGATATCAATACCTTCGTCTGGCTGCAAACGAATAGTCAATTTATTCTGCGGTAATTGCTGGTAGGATTCAGCGAACAGATTAAGAGAAGGCTCTTTGAAATAGACAACAACTTCTGAGCATTTAGCTGGCAAACGCTTTCCGGTTCTCAGGTAGAAAGGCACCCCAGACCAACGCCAATCATCAATATCGACACGAACTGATACAAAAGTCTCCGTTTTACTGGCTTTATTTGCGCTCTCTTCTTCCAGATAGCCGGGCACTTTTTTACCATGCACAAAACCCGCGGTATATTGCCCGCGAACCGTTTTTTCCCGTACGTTGGTCTGATCAATCCGACGCAATGAACGCAAAACTTTCACTTTCTCATCACGTATGCGATCGGCTGACAAGTCTGCTGGCGGAGACATGGCAATCATCGTCAGAATTTGCAGGAGATGATTCTGGATCATGTCACGCATCTGTCCGGCCTGATCAAAATACCCCCAACGTCCCTCGATTCCGACTTCTTCAGCAACGGTGATTTGCACATGATCAATCGTGCGATGATCCCAGTTATTGACAAAGAGTGAGTTGGCAAAACGCAATGCCAACAGGTTCAATACGGTTTCTTTACCCAAATAGTGGTCAATGCGATAGATTTGACTTTCATTGAAGTATTTTGCAACTTCATCATTGATGGCTCTGGAAGAAGCAAGATCCGTTCCCAACGGCTTTTCCATCACAACGCGATTGGGTTCTTTATTCAATCCCGCAGCCCCTAACCCATGACACACTGAGCCAAATGTACTTGGCGGCATGGCAAAATAGTGAATAGCCGGTAAGTTATCCTTACTAAGTATTTTTGCCAATTCGGTGAAATGTTTCGTTTCATTAACGTCCAAATTACAGAATTCCAGACGAGAACTCAGCTTTTTCCACAATTCAGGGTCCAATTTCTCGGACATAAACGTAGTCAACGCTTCTTCAACGACCTTGGTATAGGCTTTTTTATCCCAGTCAGCACGGCCAACGCCGATAATCCGGGTATCTGGATGGATATAACCCGCCTTTTCTAACTGGTAAAGGGAAGGCATTAATTTCCGGCGTGCTAAGTCTCCTTTCGCCCCAAAAATTACCAAATCACAAGCCTGAGCTGTAGACGTCACCGCCATGTTGCATCTCCTCAATTACGGGATATTGTAATTTTTTTACATAACCTGCGAGTAATGTACTCTTTTGGTTATAAGCAGTAAACACCGATTATTCATGTATGCTCTCCCGCTTTCATGTTGCTGCTTAGTTGGATGCAATATAGAATTTGTTGGAAAAAAACTGCTCAAATAACCTTCACACCCCATTTTCTGTATACTGTTTTTACATTCATGCTGATTTTATATTGATATTGAAAATGGGTCAGCGTTTATACCTGATAGTGACAGAATAGCGACAAGCAACTGAAAATTTACAACGTTTAAGAAGTAATCTTACCAAGTTGAAAGTTAGACACTTGTCATATTTTCATGAAAAATCTCAAGTTATCCGGTTGTTGCCACTGCCAGCTTTCAATAACAAGTAGTATATTTTCATAAAAATGACATAGATTTCTCCTGTTAATGAAATCGTTAAAACCGAGGTTGAACCGCGTTTTATGAACACACTGGAACGGCTCCAAAATAATCTTGATGTTTTGAGTAAGTCAGAGAAAAAGGTTGCGCAGGTCATCCTTGCTTCACCACAGACTGCCATCCATTCAAGTATCGCCACTCTGGCTAAAATGGCGAATGTGAGTGAACCTACGGTTAATCGTTTCTGTCGTCGCATGGATACCAAAGGTTTCCCCGATTTTAAATTGCATCTGGCGCAAAGCCTCGCTAATGGTACC
Source organism: Xenorhabdus entomophaga (assembly GCF_037996725.1). Classification (NCBI taxonomy): domain Bacteria; kingdom Pseudomonadati; phylum Pseudomonadota; class Gammaproteobacteria; order Enterobacterales; family Morganellaceae; genus Xenorhabdus; species Xenorhabdus entomophaga. The sequence continues at coordinate 74,282 of NZ_JBBMXH010000007.1, read as the reverse complement.
CCTTATGTGAATAGGAATGTAGAAGAAAGTGACAGCGTCACTTCGTATACCACTAAAATTTTCGAATCGGTGATGGCAAATCTGGAAACAGTCAAAAATAATCTGGATATTGCAGCCATTAACCGTGCGGTTGACCTACTGACTCAGGCCAGGAAACTCTCTTTTTTTGGTTTAGGGGCATCAGCCGCGGTAGCCCATGATGCCATGAATAAATTTTTTCGCTTCAATATCCCGGTGACTTATTTTGACGATATTGTGATGCAGAGAATGAGTTGTATTAACAGTACCGAAGGAGACGTTGTCGTCCTGATTTCCCATACAGGACGAACAAAAAGCCTCGTCGAAATTGCCAAACTGGCTCGAGAAAATGATGCAACGGTCATCGCCATTACCTCGACAGGTTCTCCCTTAGCATATGAAGCAACGCTCTCCATTCTGTTGGATGTTCCCGAAGATACGGATATTTATATGCCAATGGTCTCAAGAATTGCTCAACTTACCATCATTGATGTGCTGGCAACTGGTTTTACACTACGCCGGGGCTCAAAATTCAGGGATAACTTGAAGAGGGTCAAGGAAGCATTACGTAATTCGCGGTTTGATAAGCATGAATAAACCAGAAAATAGACTGTGTTTTTGTTCACTATTTATCAACTCTCCAGACTGATAGCATATGTAGACTTTTCCTCGTCTGCATATTTGCAGTATGGGGTTAATCGTCAGTAAATAAAAATGGTTATCCTACGGTAACCGAAGATTCATACTTCACAGGTCAACGGAGTAATACATGTCCAGACGGCTCAGAAGAACAAAGATCGTCACTACACTTGGCCCGGCTACAGATCGTGACAACAATCTAGAAAAAGTTATCAACGCGGGAGCCAATGTCGTCCGCCTTAATTTTTCTCATGGCACTGCGGAAGATCATATCCAACGCGCTAATAAAGTGCGCGAAATTGCTGCCCGCTTGGGCTGCCATGTCGCCATTCTCGGTGATCTTCAAGGGCCCAAAATACGCGTATCCACTTTTAAAGAAGGGAAAATCTTCCTTAATATCGGGGATAAATTCCTGCTGGATGCCAATCTGGGTAAGGGAGAAGGAGATAAAGAAAAAGTCGGTATAGATTATAAAGGGCTACCGTCTGATGTCATGGCTGGTGATATCCTGCTATTGGATGATGGGCGGGTTCAGTTGAGAGTCCTGAATGTTGAGGGCATGAAAGTATTCACGGAAGTGACAGTAGGAGGCCCGCTCTCCAACAATAAAGGCATCAATAAATTGGGCGGAGGCTTATCAGCCGAAGCACTGACAGTAAAAGATAAAGAAGATATCATTACTGCCGCCAAAATTGGCGTTGATTATCTTGCTGTTTCTTTCCCACGTTCAGGTGAAGATCTGAATTATGCCCGCCGCCTTGCTCGTGATGCGGGTTGTGATACCCAAATCGTCGCTAAAGTTGAGCGTGCGGAAGCAGTCAGCAGTGATGAAATTATTGATGAAATCATTCTGGCGGCTGATGTTGTCATGGTTGCCCGCGGTGATCTCGGTGTTGAAATCGGAGATCCTGAGCTGGTCGGTGTGCAGAAAAAGCTGATTCGCCGTGCTCGTCAACTGAATCGTGTCGTAATTACTGCTACGCAAATGATGGAATCCATGATCACCAACCCAATGCCGACTCGTGCTGAGGTCATGGATGTTGCCAATGCGGTATTGGATGGCACTGATGCGGTTATGCTCTCTGCTGAAACGGCAGCAGGTCAATATCCGGCGGAAACCGTTGCAGCAATGGCGCAAGTCTGTTTGGGCGCTGAAAAGATGCCAAGCATCAACGTTTCCAAACATCGCTTAGATATTACATTTGACAGCATTGAAGAAGCTATTTCTATGTCTACAATGTATGCCGCCAACCATCTTAAAGGTGTCAAAGCAATCATTGCCATGACGGAATCAGGGCGCACAGCTCGCATGATGTCTCGCATTAGCTCTGGCTTACCTATTTTCTCCATGTCACGTCATGAATCGACCTTAAACCGCACTGCCCTTTATCGTGGTGTAACTCCCGTTTATTGCAGTTCGCACACTGATGGGATCGCTGCGGTAAGCGAGGCTATCGCCCGCCTGCGTGATAAAGGCTACCTCTCCTCCGGAGACTTAGTGCTGGTGACTCAGGGCGATCAGATGAGAACCATTGGCAGCACCAATACCTGCCGTATACTTGAAGTAGAATAGTGGGTTATTAATCAAATAATAAGGGGCATTATATTGCCCCTATGCAAACGAATCTAAATTGACCAATGTGATTAACTGAGTGCATTTAGTACATAGAAATAGGTCACTGGTAGCCGTTTGTGATTTATAATCAGCCCTCTGTCAATGATAACCGTAGAAACTGCCATGCAAGCAACTACCATCAGCAATGCCTTTGAGCACCTCACTGATCCGCGTGTTAGCCGAACTAAACAGTTAACGATGTGATAAACTGGCTTGATCCCCAAGAATTTGAGCACGCGTTTACCATGCTTTTTGACGAATTCAGTTTGCTGACAAAATCGACATTTTACTTCAACCGTCGTCATTTAATTTTTCCGAAAAAACGGCGATCATACACAGATATCAACGGATTGGATACGTGACCGAGCAATGAGGCTAATTAGATCACGTTATTAACCCTCATTCAATATATGTTAAAAAGTATGCTCGCGCCCTGCCCGAACCTCTGCACATTATTTTTCAGTAAAAAATAATACAAAAAACAAAATTAATAATAAATAACCAATAAAAAAGCGAGTGCGTATACTATAAAATAGTTATTTTAACATATAATTACATTTTTAAATGTATGTATTGAATTTATGATTTAAATATAAGATACTGTCAAAAAAATAAACAGATAGAATTTTAAAATTAAGGAGGGGTAAAGTAATTATTAATTAAAATTATAACATAAAAATAAAAATAAACCAATGTGATTGGTAAGAAAAAAATGCAACTGATTGTGGAAAATAACGCTCTGATAAAGTAAACACCTATTCTATTATTATGAAATTCGTTGTTGATGGTTGTATTTTAAAAAATTAAAATCTAAATCATGTTAACAGAAAGGAAAATTAAAAAATGGCATCTCAAAAAATAACAGTAACAACAGATAAGGGGACAGATTTATCTAATAATGGAATTTTAATTTCTGATCAACATTTGAAATTAACAATTAATTTATCAGGAGGAACGAAAGACTTTGCAAGTACAGATACTATAACTCTTACTCCAACTGGTAATTGGATAACAGTTATTGGAGAAAGCAAAGTTAAAACTGGGAATAAATCTGCTACTGCTGATGTTTTTATTAAAGTTAGTAAAGATAAACAATTTTTCAAGGCTCCACAATCTTTTACTGTAAGTACATCAAATACAAGTTATGGATCTCAGAAGTTCAGTTGTAAGATCTCAGATATAAGTTTGGATACTTTATCACTAACGGCAGATAAATTTTATATCGAAACACCTTCTGGTGAAAATAAGCCAAGCCTAGCAAATAATAATAGAGTAACAATAACAACGACTGTGAAAAACAGTTCAGGAATAGCAATTCCAAATTTACGTGTTAATATATCAGCAAATAGCCGAGACAGTTTATCAACAATTGCTTTAATGGATACTAAAGGTACACCATTACAGATCAATACTAATAATTTCGCAAAATATCAACAAGTTACCTTAGTTACAGATCCTAGTGGTAATTTGGAATTTTATGCATTTCCTCAACAAAGTAAGTCAGCTATATTAGCTTTCTATAGCTCAATAGAAGGTTTATCTATTGAACGGAAATCTAAAAATCCTTTATTTATTTTAGATTTAGAAGGTGCTGAGTTTGAAGATCATCTAACTGCTCCAGATATAGCAGAATTATATGATGATATCTTAAAACCATTAAATAATGAAAAAGATTTTCATATAAAAATCCCTTCTTATGATGGTATAAGAAAAACAGATTTTATCTTATATCTTGTTAATGATGACATAGTAGGAGACTATGTTGAAGTTTCGGATTTATCAAACTTAGATAATTATTCTTATCAGTTGCCATACTCAATATTTCCCACATCAAAGGAAAATAAATTTAGTTATATTATTGCAAGGGAAGACTCAAGCATTAGATATTCAGATGGTATTCTTGTTAAGTATGCTGGCGATCAGAATGATCCACCAGACTCTGATAAGAATAGAGTGTTTAATATTCCTAAAATATATTCAAGCTATGGAATTAATCCAGGTAATATCTTAAACCCAAAAGATACGATTAATTTCACTACAATTAATCAATATAGATTTAATGGGGGGGATACCCTTTATGTGGAAATTGAAGCTGACTCAGCAGATAACCATAAAGTAAATCCTGGAGATACTGTTGAGATTAAGGTATTTATTAAGTCCTCAAATAGAGGTGATATATATTATACGGATACAATTAAATTACCTAAAGCAACTGCTCCTGCTACAACTTCGAAAGGAAATATACCCATCCCTATTATTACAACAGGAAATATTGATTCAAGTATATCCGGCAGAGCCGCTGTTATTTATATTGAATATTATAAAGTGGATGAAAACAATGATCAATACAGTAAAAATTGGCAGGGATATATAGATACGACTTTGCCTGGAGGAGGGATTAATTAATGTTTAAATATAAAATATTATTCTTTTAAATTAGAAATCAAGCCGTCACTCATTTCTACTGAGTATGGACGGACAATAAAATACTTTCAATAATTTTAAAAGGGTAAATGCTGAAAATTATAAATAAATTCATATAAATGGGATGCATTTACATAATAAATATGACATATGAATATAAATTAAAACCGCCCTCCTACCCACAAGCATTAGGAGGTGTGATTGATATAGATGCTCAAAAATATGAAGGAGTTCGCTACATAACAATGCTAATCCCAGGTTATGGTGATGAAAAATCTGGCGACAAAATTATTGGTTACCTTACAGACAACAAAGGTCGTACTATAACTTCATTTCCTTTCTCTGTTAATATTAATATCATTCCCTCTAATTTTTTTGAGGTTGTATTTTCCATAGATGACTTTTCAACAAATGGAGAGTATACAGGATATTATACTGTAACAAAACTATCGGGTAATGTAGCACAATCTAAAATAACAACTGTAAATGTTGAGACAGCATTATCCAGTTTTCCTGATTATTTTCCTGCTGTTCCAGAAGCTACAGGTAATCATGGAACACTACTAACAAAAAGCGATTATTATAGGTTGGATAATTTAAAGATAACTGTACCAATCTATACCGGCATGGCTTCAGGACAAACTGTTCAAGTTTTATGGCAAGGTCGTAATAATATACCACCTTACTCAACAGCATCACAAGAAATAGATGAAATTATGCCACTGACATTTCATATTCCCCGGATGGAGTTTATTAATAGTATTGGTAGTACAGCAAAAATCCGGTTTAAAGTTGACGGATTAAACCAAAATACCTCTGTATACTCAGGAGCTTTATCTCTAGATATTGAAGGACAAAAACTTAATTTACCGCCACCCAGACTTTTCTATCGAGGTGATGGAACTGTTCACGTAATCATTGAATATCCTAATATGACACCAGATCAAACAGTAGAAATACGTGCAGTTGGAAGAACAATGATACAAACTTCTTATAAACCCGTTGATGATGTACAACAAATGGGGGCACGGCTTTCAGCTGATTGGGTAGAAGAAAATCGGGGACAAATTGTATTAATTGATTATGCGGTAGGAAGCATGCATCCGGGCGTAGAGTATGATTTTTCTGAGGTATTAAGGCAAGTTTTATAATAATTACCATACTTTTAATAAAGTATAATATTTTAAATAAGATGTTGGTGCATAACAAAGAAAATATATTGAGATTGATAGACATAATTATTGCTCTAATTATCTATATGCCTATGTGCCAATGTCTTTTTAAAACCTTGACAAACTTCATCAGAATTTAAAAAATCATAGGTGAATATTATGGGAAAAGTAAAATTAATTATTAAATTATTTCTGCATATGGCATTTTTTATGCCTATCGCTAATGCTAATTCAGATACAGGGTACGATATTGCGAAAAAAATAACTCAAAGGTATTTTGATAATCAAATATATTGTGGGGATGATGGACTTCCAGTATTTTTATGTTCGGGAGTAATAATAAGAGGAACTGTTGCGTCAGATAAATATCATTCATGGAACCCTAGCCCAACTTCTCAAAGAAAAGGAAGTGTTTCATTTTCTTATCTAAGATCTGATGTTAAAATTACTGAATTAGAAGTTAATCATCATAACGGTTATGTTTTTTCTCCCTATCTTGAAAATATTGATAATACAGATAGCCCTAAAATTAATCCTGAAATCCTCTGTTATTTTCCCATCGATGGAGGTACAGATGCTAGAAATGATAAAGGATGTGGTTCTTATTCAGGATATCCTAATAGAGGATCTTGTCAACAACAAAATATTACTACAGCAGAACAATGGGTTAATAATTACGTAAATGTCAATAATTATGATCGTGATGCTCAATGTGGTTTTGATGTGACTGGTGATGGCAGTGCAGATATATTTATGCAGGCTATTAAAGTTAGCTCACTTATTGATTTTCCATTAAACAATGAATTGGTTTTGGCTATTTGGGATCAAGATATTCCTGAAAAATTACCTATAGAAGCTTTTTTTTATCAAAATGATGGATTACAAGATGCGCAGCATGATCAAAAAGATTTTTATCAATCTACCAGTATAATTCTACCTATCATAAAAATAACATTTCCTAGGGATAAGAGTGAAAATGTTCGTTTTACTTATGACCAAGAAGATCAGATTAATATAAATTAATAACAGGCTCTATGGTATTAAAGATAGATATATTTAGTTTTTGTTGCATTAATGAAATATTTCATTAATGCAACAAACCATCAACATTATTTAACTACACAAAGTAGGTATCCTCCTCCTACACTAGCCGGATGCGTACTATGATCCCCCGAGTTATAGAGTAGATATTCATCTCTATTATCAAAAACAAAAAAGAATATAGCATCACTAGTCGTAGAACTATCAGTTCCATCACCCGTTGGTAGCAAATTCCATATACTAATATCTGGGAATTCTACCGATAACACTGTGGTGACATTATTATTATTATTAAAAATGTCTGCTTTTAAGTTTGGTGTAACAAGGCCATCATTTTCACAGTTTTTCCTATCACTCCATTGAAGATCAGTATTCATTGGATCTTGTTCGAAATATCTTTTAACTTTTGTCGTATAAACATATAACTCTTTTATGCCATTGGTTTTGTTTGTTATTGTAGCAGACAATGTCGCGTTACCTGGCTCATAAAATGATATTTCACCAGTATCTGCATCAATGGAAGTTATATCTGGGTTGGTTGAAGAAAAAATAACTGAGTGATTGTTTGATTTGGTAATTTTTTCCCCATTCGAATTTCTTAATGCCCCACTTAAAGAACTAAAGGCATTAACAGGCGCAGGTGAATTAGAAAAGATTATGTTTTTATTATCACTATTAACTGAGGGATTCTGGTTGTTATATAGAAATATCTCTGCTTCTTTGGGGACAGGATTAAAAGTTCTTTTATAGCTAGTTTTGCTTATTTTTTTATTGAGGGTCAACTTCACGCTAAAATCAGCAATACCTACATGACTTTTTACTCTTGCAACTAAATTTCCTTTTACATCAGTAACGTCTGAATCTTTAGTTACAGTCATACCTGTTATATTTTCTGGTATAGCCCATTCTACTGAATCAAACGTATAATTTGATACGTTACTATTTGTTTTTTTATCAGTAATTGTAGCGGTATAAATATATGTATCAGAATTATTAGCCATTAATGGTCCTGTAGAAGATACGCTGATATTTATCTCTAAATCTTTTTCATCCAGTATGAATTTAACCGATGTAGCTAAAATAAGGGATGTCTGCTCTTCCACCGCCAGCGAAACCCCCACATTATCAACCACTTCTGTACTGCTCAGTGTTGCCGTGAGTGTGCCTCCCGGCCCTGTTTTATCCTCCCCATTTTTGAACGTGAATTTCAGCCCCGGATGATTATTGTCCTTATTCCACCGGACGTTGGAAACGGTCTGGCCTTCGGCTACCGGGTTTCCATCCTGATCTGTGAGATAGGCCATATAGGTATAGGTGTCTTTACCATTGGCGGTAAGCGGACTTTTCTTATCAATATCGATGTTTTTAACACGATACTGTTTAGGATCAACAACAAAAGACACCGCTGTTGCTGGAATGGGAGGATTCTGATCTTCCACCGCCAGCGAAACCACCACATTATCAACCATTTCTGTACTGCTCAGTGTTGCCGTGAGTGTGCCTCCCGGCCCTGTTTTATCCTCCCCATTCTTGAACGTGAATTTCAGTCCTGGGTGATTATTGTCCTTATTCCATTGGATGTTGGAAATAGTCTGCCCTTCGGCTACTGGGTTTCCATCCTGATCTATGATATAGGCCGTATAGGTATAGGTGTCTTTACCATTGGCGGTAAGCGGACTTTTCTTATCAACATCAATGTCGTTTTTAACATGATATTTAACAGGGCTAAACTTCACGGTACCTATTTCCTGCCGTGGAGCACCGTCTAGTTGTATGTAAACTTTAACTTCGTTATGTGGCTTTTTACTGACTAAAATATTGGGCATTAATTGCCCTTCCTTATTTGTTAATTCTCCTTTTTCATTCGTTTGAGCAGGTTTATCATTCCATTTGAAACTTAAGCCAGATTCATCACCTAAAGCAGGCTCCGTTGTCCAGGCCACTTTATTAATTCTGGCATTCTTGACATATTCTCCATCGGGTGAACCCTGATAAGTAATAATGGGATCACTAAGCGTATACCCATTTTTTTCATTACCTGTAATATTCACTTCTCCATCGATCAAAAAAGGCAAAACTTTTATAGTGGTTTGAATAGACTGCGTTTTCCCCTGATTATCAGTGATCAATACATCCAATTTGGAACCTATTTTATGCGTTTCTTGATAACTGGGAAGAGTAATAACAATACTCCTACCTGAATCAGAAGAGAGTTTCCCGTGATTATCTTTAAATGCTTTATCTGTAACAATCCAGTGAACTTGTTTAATCTCCGCTTTAGGAGATACTGGTGCATTAACTGTTATCTCCTGATGGCCATACCCAACAATTGGCTCCAATGCGATCAATACTTCTTGTTCTTTTTTTTGGTGATCCAAAATAATATTATTATTTCTTTCCACCAAATCGTAACGGCTACCTGCTAATGTCCTCATTGCGGCGACATTATCTGGTGATAATTGAGTGCTAAGGGGAATCCCCAATTTATAATTTAAGTTTGCCAAAAACTGTGTTTCAGTATGACCACTTCCTCCTTGCTTATAATCCACCCCCATTGTAAATAGTGGGATTGGGGTATAAGTCAGGCCTAATTTAGCCAAGCTGGGGTTTTTCTGTTTGATATCATGGTTGAATAAAGTTACGTTATCACCAAAATATTGCTCATACGTCAATTTTGCTCCCAGATTAGGATAAGCAGGCAAGAAAAACTCCCCGTTAATGTCATAACCGTTAGCAGGGCGCTCATGATAATCCTTAAAACTCTGTGATTTTTGCCAACCATTTAAGCGATAATAGGTATTAGCGGAAAATTTAATATAGTCACTCCAAATTTCTCCCCCTAACCCCAAACGTTGGTTTTTTCCAGTAACATCATAATCATAAAAAGCATTTAAACCATACATCCAATTCTGATAAAAATAACGCCCACCTAATCCCAGATTAATAGTATTCCGACTATCTTTGTTACGATAACCAAATTGAGAAAAAAACAGCCAATTTTCTCTGTTATCATAAAGCGGAAAAAGTATATCGAATGAGTTATTTTTCAGTGTCCATTTTCTATCCAGTCCAAAGCTAACTCTGGCAGTACCAAACTGCGATAACCATTTTTGAGTTTCAGAAGATATGGTGCTGTTAAATTTACCCAAGGCATAGGATTTCGCTTGTTCTGCTAGCTCCGAAGGCGAAGAGAATAAAATATTGCTCACTGTTTGGATATTGCTACCAATTACATGTGGTGTACCAAGTTCTGAGGCATCGTTAGTTTTTTGTAAATGAGCATCTGACGTTCCAGTTTTTATACTACTTTCTGCTAAAGCGTTAACCATTGCAGGAAGTATAAGTAATGCATAAAAGAAAATAAAAAAACCAATAACTTTGCTAATATGTGATGACATATATGAGTACCTCAGAAATTTCTATATCAACTGAGATTTTCGCTTGATTTTCCATACATTGAACGATATATATTCGCCCCCATTTATAATACTAGTTAAAAAATTTGAATTGGGGTCATTCAAAATAGTTATCACATGATCGGCAGTGCATACTTGGTTTGTTCATTAATCAAAGAAGATCTGTGTCCTGTAATCATCATTGTATCCTGCTTTTTTAAGCTTATTTCAAGGTGTTTCCGTTCATGGCTATGATGATGTTTTCCCTCCTGTGAACAGCGCACATTGACTCAATTGAGCAATATTTTCAGTTCGGATTCAGGCAATGGCTTTGAGAATACGGGCAACCATATGGTGATATGGAATACCTTAGCGAAAGAGTGAGAGATGTTCGACAAGTATCATGAACATAGAAGATTTAAGAGCATTAATATCGCTGGCTTATACACATATACTTTTTCAACGCAGCAGTAAAGATTCTTCTAAACTAATCATGCCTGAGGAACTTAGCCATTGTGTTTTCTTTGATAAAAACATTTAGCACACCTCAGGCACTTTAATTTCTTTTTTAAGCAATGCTCAAATTATTCACTAAAGATCCTTCCTTTTATAAGGCTCTATATCCCCTTCTTTCCGTGTCTTAAGCAATTTTAAGATCCAGGTATATTGTTCAGGATTTGGCTTAACCAATTCCTCTAATTCCTCATTCATACGGCGGGCAATATAAGCATCATCCTTCCCCGCAATATCGTCCATTGGTGGACGGATATAAATATCCAATTGATGAGTCTGACAGTTATAAACTGGAAATAGTGGAACAACAGCCGCACGGCAAACTTTCATTAATCGCCCGACCGCAGGCAGGGTTGCTTTGTAAGTGGCAAAGAAATCAACAAATTCACTGTGTTCTTCACCATGATCCTGATCAGGCAAATAATATCCCCAAAATCCTTCACGTATCGATGCAATAAAGGGTTTAATTCCTGCATCGCGGGAATGTAACTGGCCACCAAAGTGTTGACGAGCCTTATTCCACAAATAATCAGCTACAGGATTGGATTGATGGTGAAACATGCCTGATACTTTTTGACCGCGTGCTGCCAATAACATGGCGGGAATATCAATGGCCCAGCCATGTGGAACCATAACAATGACATTCTTACCCTGCTCTCTTAAGGTTTGAATAATCTCTTCGCCATGCCATTGAGTCCGCTCAAGTGTCGATTTTTCCCCTCTCAGGCAAAGCTCCGCCAACATAACAAATGATTGAGGTGCGGTAGCAAACATGCGATCAATCAAGTCTTCGCGCTGCTGTTCTGTTAATTCAGGAAAACAGTAAATTAAATTGATTTTCGCCCTGCGGCGGGCACTTTTTGCTTTTCTACCTGCCCAAACACCAATCCTGGCCAGCAAGGGATCACGCCATTTCACAGGAACATAAGCTAATCCTGCCAATACTCCTACGCCAGCCCAAACCCCCCAATAACGGGGATGCAAATAAGATCGATGAAACTTCGGGACATATCCCAACTTACTATCTGTATTTTTCTCTTTATTCATGGGCTAACTCTGATGATTCCAACACTCGCTTTCAAAACGCAAGCTTCCAACAAAAAATAATATAAAAGCGGATGATATCAATCATCCGCTTTTATGTCTGTTAATTATCGAAAAACCTATACATTCAGTTTAGTAACAATTGAGGTTTAACGTCCTTAACCATTGCTACATATTCGGTACGTTCTTTACCACTTAAGCCACCGGAACGCGGTAATTTTGCAGTCAGAGGATTAACCGGCTGTTGGTTATCCCAGAATTCAAAGTGTAAATGCGGGCCAGTTGAACGGCCTGTATTTCCTGATAACGCAATACGCTCACCCCGTTTTACTTTCTGGCCTGGTTTTACCAATAATTTTCTCAGGTGCATGTATCGGGTCGTATATTGGCGACCATGCCTGATGGCGATGAAATTACCAGCAGCTCCATCAAACTTAGATACGACTACTTCTCCATCACCGACTGCCAGAACGGGGGTTCCTACTGGCATGGCAAAATCAACCCCTTTGTGTGCAGTGATCCGCCCGGTTACCGGATTTAAACGATGCGGATTAAAAGGAGATGAAACCCTGAATTGTTTAGTAGTCGGAAAACGCAGAAAGCCGCGTTCTAAACCAGACGCATTACTATCATAAAAACGCCCATCATTGGCACGGAAAGCGTAGTAATCATTCCCGCCACTTTGTAAGCGAACCCCCAATAATTGGCCCTGTTCACTTTTCCCATTGAGCATTTCACGGGACATCAACACAGAAAAACGATCACCTTTACGCAATTTACGGAAATCTATTTGCCATTGCAGCGCTTTTGTGACTTCTCGGGCTTCACTACCCGTCAGCCCGGCTGTCAGCGCACTGCCATTAAAGCTGCCATCAACTGTTCCTGTGATGACACTGTTTTTCCATTCCCCTTTTTGAAATTCCTGCGTTTCTTTAAAGGTATCCCCTTCGCGGGTATAAGTGCGGGTTTCACGGCGTGATATATCCCACGTCAGTGTTTTTAAATTGCCATTTTCATCAATCGACCATGACAATGACTGACCAATACCTAAATTACGTAATGCCCCATATTGGTTCGCCAATAAAGCCACATCCGAGGAATCAATACCAAACTGAGTTAAAATAGAGCTTAAGGTATCACCTTGGGAAACAACATATTGATGGGGAACATTCGCTGCTGTATCCGAACTCCCTTCTTCGTCTCCAATTCCTTCATCGGGGAATTGCTCATTAACATCACCTGCTACATCATCTGTCGCATCAGGGAGGGTACTGGGAGTACTGATAATAATGTTACCTGCACGTTCTTCCCGTTCATGGTAAATAACCGGCCTCCACACCGCGACAGCCAAGGTGACCAATGTCAAAGAACCAAGCATGATCTTATGTGGTTTGGGCAGGTTGTTGTATACCAAAACAATAGTTTTAGCTATTTGCTGCACTAATAAAATTCCTTATTGTACTAATTCAGGCAGCTCGCGTATTGTTCCGACAACTGAGTTATAAATTTCATATAGCTGTCGCTATCCAATGCGATGCCGCTTCCCAAAGGGTCAAGCACCCCGATGCGTACACCAGTACCTTTTGCTACGGCATGAATGACGGCCGGCCTGAATTGAGGTTCAGCAAAAATACACTTCGCTTTCTGCTCAACCAATTGTGTTCGTATATAGTGTAATTTTTGTGCTCCGGGCTGTATTTCAGGATTAACCGTGAAAACACCTATTGGAGCTAATTGGTAATGTTTTTCAAAATAGCCATACGCATCATGAAAAACGAAATACCCTTTCTTTCTTACAGGATTTAAAATATTAGCAATATTCTTATCAGTTTGTATGAGCTGTCCATTGAATTTACGTAGGTTTACTTGTAATTGCTGCTTTTGCTGAGGGTACTGTTCAACAAGCCGATCATATATTGCCTGAGCTGCTTTCTCCGCAATCTTTGGAGAAAGCCAAATATGCATATTATATTCACCGTGATGATGGTGTTCGTGATCAGTTTCATGTTTATGCTGATTCGATTCAACTAAATGATTATCATCTTCACTATTTTTCAACAACAATGGCTTAATTGTAGATAAATCAGCCAATGCGAGTTGTTTGTTCTGATCAATTCTAGCTATCGGCTTCGCCAAAAATGTTTCCATATCCGGACCAATCCAGACAACCAAATCAGCTTGGTTGATTTTTCGAACATCCAAAGGCCGTAAAGCATAATCATGTGGAGAAGCGCCGTCAGGCAAAAGCACCTGAGTATTTGTTACACCATCAGCAATAGACGCAGCGATAAAAGCCAATGGACGAATGGAAGTGACAACATCTGCCTGCGCAGAGCAATTCACCCCAGCCACTAACGCAGTGGCTAACGCAATTTTACGAAAATATTTATGCGCGTATTTCTGTGATTTGTGTAACATAATATGAATATTCCATGCAGCAAATTGAATAATGTTATATTATAACATTTCAATGATTCTGCAAGACTTTTAACATGCCAACTATGATCACTCTGAATATGATCACCCTAAAAAATATTACGGTTGAATTTGGTCACCGCAAGGTGCTGAATAATATTTCCTTCAATCTCAAACAAGGAAAAATTCTGACGCTCATTGGCCCGAACGGCGCGGGAAAATCAACTCTGGTTCGTGTTGTCCTTGGTTTAGTTCAACCCTCTTCAGGCACGATTAAACAGAGTCCGGCGTTAAAAATTGGTTATGTTCCACAGAAGCTTAACCTTGACCCTACATTGCCTCTGACTGTTAAGCGCTTCATGATGCTAAAGCCCAACGTGAAATCAGCAGACATCATGCCAATATTAAATCGGGTCAACGCTGCCCATTTATTGGATCAACCTATGCAAAAGTTGTCAGGTGGAGAAACTCAGCGAGTATTACTTGCCAGAGCCTTACTCAATCACCCCCAACTTTTGGTGCTTGATGAACCGACACAGGGCGTTGATGTCAATGGTCAATTGGCACTTTACGATTTAATCAATCAAATCAGAACAGAACTGAATTGCGCTGTACTTATGGTATCCCATGACCTGCACTTGGTAATGGCGAAAACAGACGAAGTTTTATGCCTTAATCAACATATTTGCTGTTCTGGCACACCGGAAGTTGTATCAATGCATCCTGAATTTATCGCAATGTTTGGTCGCCATGGTGCGGAACAACTGGCGGTTTACCGTCATCACCATAATCATCATCATGATTTGAAAGGAAAAGCGATTTTTAAAAATGGTGGAGAACCACGTCGATGATTGAATTATTACTTCCAGGCTGGCTAGCCGGAATGTTATTGGCAATTGCCGCAGGCCCTCTCGGCTCTTTTGTCGTTTGGCGCAGAATGTCCTATTTTGGTGACACATTGGCCCACGCATCGCTGCTCGGGGTTGCATTTGGTTTCTTACTGAATGTCAATCCATTTTATGCCGTTATTGCGGTTACACTCCTATTAGCCATTATTTTAGTTTGGTTAGAAAAACGGCCTCAATTAGCCGTTGATACATTACTGGGTATTCTGGCTCACAGTTCGCTCTCACTAGGTTTAGTCGTCGTCAGCTTTATGACCAGTGTACGAGTCGATATGATGGCTTATTTATTTGGCGATCTTCTGTCTGTGACTTATGAAGATCTCTGGTTGATTGCGGCTGGTGTCGTGATTGTTGCCGGATTGCTGGCATGGCAATGGCGTGCCCTGCTATCAATGACAGTCAGCCAGGATCTGGCCTTTGTTGACGGCATTAAAATTCAGCGTCTGCGTGTCCTGTTGATGTTAGTAACAGCATTAACCATCGGATTAGCGATGAAATTTGTCGGTGCGTTAATTATCACTTCTCTGCTGATTATTCCTGCCGCGACTGCCCGTCGGTTTTCCCGTACGCCAGAGCAAATGGCCGTTTTTGCAATAATTGTCGGGATGCTTTCTGTCACAGGCGGATTAACTTTGTCGGCATTTTATAACACCCCCGCAGGGCCTTCGGTTGTACTTTGTGCCGCGATGTTATTTACGTTGAGTTTAACGTCTAAGGCGAGAAGTTGATATTTACCTCCGCCTTTCTTTGATTTTTCTTAATACCAACTGAAAGCATTGTTTTAATCCATCCTTAAACACTGCTTTCAGTTCAGACAATATTTCAATAATTATTTCAATGTATAAGCACTCTTATTGGCTTACATATCAATGCTAATTGATGCTAAGTTCCGGCCCTTAATGATTAACCTGAACGGATATATTAGAATGATTATTATTCGCTTTCTTTGCTCAATCCAAAATGCCGATAGGCATGATTAGTCGCAATTCTTCCGCGTGGCGTTCGTTGAATAAACCCTTGTTGGATCAGAAAAGGTTCCAGTACGTCTTCTATCGTTTCTCGTTCTTCACCAATTGCTGCCGCTAAGTTATCCACCCCTACCGGGCCACCCATAAATTTATCAATAATGGCAACCAGTAATTTGCGATCAAGGTAATCAAACCCGGCTGAATCCACACTCAGCATATCAAGGGCTTTAGCGGCAATGACTCCATTCACTGAACCATCGCCTTTCACTTGAGCAAAATCACGCACGCGACGCAGCAGGCGGTTTGTAATGCGGGGAGTACCACGGGAACGCATCGCGATTTGTCTTGCACCATCATCCGAGATACCTAACCCCATATAGCGAGCACTGCGGGAAACGATGCTCTGCAAATCATCGACGTTATAAAATTCAAGGCGTTGCACAATCCCGAATCGATCACGCAGTGGTGAGGTCAGAGAACCCGCGCGAGTGGTAGCGCCAACCAGTGTAAAGGGAGGGAGATCAATCTTGATTGAGCGAGCGGCAGGCCCCTCGCCAATCATGATATCCAGTTGATAATCTTCCATTGCAGGATAAAGAATTTCTTCTACAACGGGTGATAAACGGTGAATTTCATCAATGAACAACACATCATGAGGTTCGAGGTTAGTCAGCATGGCGGCAAGATCGCCTGCCTTTTCCAGCACTGGCCCCGATGTTGTGCGAAGATTAACCCCCATTTCATTCGCAACAATATTTGCCAACGTGGTTTTACCCAATCCGGGAGGGCCAAAAATCAGCAGGTGATCCAGTGCATCACCACGCTGCCGCGCAGCCTGAATAAAAATTTCCATCTGTTCACAAACATGGGGTTGCCCGACATATTCAGACAAAAACTTGGGGCGAATGGCGCGGTCAATGGCTTCATCATCTTGCAGAACTTCTGCCGAAACCAGGCGATCAGCTTCAATCATTACTTAACTCCTAAAATTACAGAGCCGCACGAAGCGCTTCTCGAATAAGAGTTTCACAATCTGCGCCCGGTTTTGCGACTTTGCTTACCATTCGGCTGGCTTCCTGTGGTTTATATCCCAAAGAAACCAGTGCGGCCACAGCTTCTGCTTCAATATCAGCATCGGAATTCGCCTGTTTGGCAGCGGCAGGCAAATTAATGTCACTACTCTGATTAAACAGATCGCCATTCAGCCCTTTAAAGCGATCTTTCATTTCGACTACCAGCCTTTCAGCCGTTTTTTTGCCGACTCCCGGCAGCTTGACCAATGAAGCAATAGATTCCTGTTCAATAGCAGCCACAAATTGCTGGGCAGACATGCCAGACAGGATCGCCAGAGCCAGTTTAGGCCCGACACCATTCACTTTCACCAGCTCACGGAACAGCGCACGTTCTTGTTTATCATTAAACCCATATAATAACTGGGCATCTTCACGCACAATAAATTGTGTAAATAAAATGGCTTCCTGGCCAATTTCAGGAAGTTCATAAAAACAGGTCATTGGCATATGAACTTCATAACCGACACCATTGCTGGTTTCCAATAAAACCAACGGTGGCTGTTTTTCCAACACGGTTCCTCTCAAACGCCCTATCACTGTTTACCCCCTGAAAATGAAAATAAATTGTTCCGCTAGCTTATAGCACAAAAAAGGCTGGACGTATATCCAGCACAAACTATTTCAGACGCCCTCGCGTTAAATTTAACCGTGCATCACCGACCCGCAGTAAATTTTGACTGAAATGACAGTGCGTAATAGCAATTGCCAGAGCATCGGCGGCGTCGGCCTGCGGTTCAGCCGACAATTTCAGCATCGAACGTACCATGTGCTGAATCTGGCTTTTTTCAGCGGCTCCTGTACCTACTACCGTTTGTTTAACCTGACGGGCCGCATATTCAAATACGGGAATGGATTGGTTTGCGGCGGCCACAATTGCTACACCGCGCGCTTGCCCCAATTTCAAGGCTGAATCTGCATTTTTTGCCATGAAAACCTGCTCTATTGCAAAAGCATCGGGCTGGAATTGTGTGATGATTTCGGTAACTCCGGCATAAACCCTCTGCAAACGAGTGGGCAAATCATCGACTTTTGTCCGAATACAACCGCTACCGAGATAGATAAGCTGCCGTCCATTCTGGCGAATCACGCCATACCCCGTGACTCTGGAGCCGGGGTCAATACCTAGGATAATTGCCATATCAAACTATCTATTCGCCTAAATATCCGCCTGTGCCAGGGGGATAAAAACGTTAGAGAAAGTGCCCTGATATCCTAAAGATAAGGAACACTTTCTCTACGCTGTGAACCCTAATAAAAATTACAGCAGTGCTGCAACCTCATCAGAAATTTCACCATTATGATAAACTTCCTGAACGTCGTCAGAATCTTCAAGCATGTCGATCAGACGAAGTAATTTAGGTGCCGTTTCTGCATCCAGTTCCGCTTTGGTAGACGGGATCATGGAGACTTCAGCAGAATCAGCCTTGAAGCCTGCTGCATCCAGAGCATCTTTAACATCACCGAAGCTTTCTGGAGTAGTATAGACGTCAATTGCGCCATCATCATAAGTTTCAACGTCATCAGCACCTGCTTCCAACGCCGCTTCCATCACTGCATCTTCATCCAAGCCCGGCGCGTAGGAAATAACCCCTTTCTTGGTGAACAGATAAGAAACAGAACCATCAGTACCCAAGTTCCCGCCGGTTTTGGTGAAAGCATGACGAACGTCAGAAACAGTACGGTTGCGGTTATCACTTAAGCATTCAACCATCACCGCTGTACCACCCGGGCCGTAACCTTCATAAATGATGGTTTCCATGTTATCTGAATCATCATTGCCAACACCACGGGCAATCGCACGGTTCAGGGTATCGCGAGTCATGTTGTTAGACAGCGCCTTATCGACTGCCGCACGCAAACGCGGGTTAGAAGTGAGATCACCGCCACCTAAACGTGCAGCCGTTACCAATTCACGGATAATTTTGGTAAAAATCTTACCGCGTTTTGCATCCTGCGCAGCTTTGCGGTGTTTTGTATTGGCCCATTTACTATGACCTGCCATGAAAATATCTCCGATAAAACAGTAAACTAAATAACAAATTCTTCAATCGCCTGCCGATTGCTCCATGACTTCGTCAGGCTGGCCGCGTCTTCAACTGCCAGCCAGTGATAAGCCAAATGTTCAGTCAACAGGATTTCCCGCTCCTCAGGTAACGCCAGAGAGAACCAATGTTCTTTATTGCGTGTCACACCCGGAGCATAGCGATATCGCAAATGTGAGAAAATCTCATAATAAATACAGCGTTGGCAATCTGTCAGATTAAGATCTTCATTGACAATATCAATGCCTATCTCTTCCTGTACTTCACGCAACGCTGCTTCCCGCGGCTTTTCACCCTCTTCAAGGCTACCCGTTACGGATTGCCAGAATTCAGGATCATCCCGTCGCTGTAACATCAGCACCCTTTTGCTGTTAACGGCATAAATCACAACCAATACAGATTCAGGGTGCTTATAAGCCATTATGCGCTCTCTTTTTTAACAACTGAAATTGCCAGTTCTTCCAATGATGCCGGGTTTGCGTGACTTGGCGCATCAGTCATCAGGCATGCCGCTGCTGTTGTTTTCGGGAATGCAATGACATCGCGAATATTATCAGTATCGGTCAATAACATAACGAGGCGATCCAAACCAAAAGCCAGACCGGCATGTGGCGGCGTACCGTATTTCAGGGCGTTCAATAAGAAGCCGAATTTTTCCTGTTGTTCCGCTTCATTGATACCCAGAATGCGGAATACAACCTGTTGCATTTCACTACGGTGAATACGAACAGAACCACCGCCCACTTCATAGCCATTGATAACCATGTCATAAGCATTTGCGATGGCGGATTCAGGATTACTTTCCAATTCAGCCGCTGACATATCGCGTGGAGAGGTAAATGGATGGTGCATTGCCGTTAAACCACCTTCCCCGTTTTCTTCAAACATTGGGAAATCAACAACCCAAAGCGGTTTCCAGCTTGCCAAATCGGTGATGTTCAAGTCACGGCCCAGTTTCAGGCGCAACGCACCCATTGCATCGGTGACCACACTTTTCTTGTCAGCGCCAAAGAACAGAATATCACCATCCTGCGCATTGGTACGGGAAAGCAGGCCTTCAACAACCTCAGCAGACAGGAATTTGGCAATCGGGCTTTGTACCCCTTCCAAACCCGCAGCACGGTTGTTAACTTTCATCCATGCCAGACCTTTCGCACCATAGATGCCAACAAATTTACCGTATTCATCAATTTGCTTACGGCTTAATTCTGCTCCGCCAGGAACACAGATCGTGGCAACACGGCCTTTCGGATTATTTGCCGGCTCGGCAAAAACGGAAAACTCCACGTCTTTGACCAGATCAGCAACATCCACCAGCTCCAGTGGGTTACGCAGGTCTGGTTTATCCGAACCAAAGCGACGCATGGCTTCTTCGAAAGTCATGATTGGGAAAGTGCCTAAATCGACAC
The DNA here is from genome assembly GCF_037996725.1 of Xenorhabdus entomophaga. Taxonomy (NCBI): domain Bacteria; kingdom Pseudomonadati; phylum Pseudomonadota; class Gammaproteobacteria; order Enterobacterales; family Morganellaceae; genus Xenorhabdus; species Xenorhabdus entomophaga. The sequence continues at coordinate 53,609 of NZ_JBBMXH010000007.1, read as the reverse complement.
CCCGTGCATCCAGCCACAATTCGCGGATCATTTTTTCCATGATTTCGCGAACTTGCTCAGCGGTCATAAAGGAAGTTTCAACGTCGATCTGGGTAAATTCAGGCTGACGGTCTGCGCGCAGGTCTTCATCACGGAAGCATTTTACAATCTGGTAATAGCGGTCGAAACCTGACATCATCAGCAATTGTTTAAAAAGCTGCGGAGACTGTGGCAACGCATAAAATTCGCCTTTATGAACACGGCTCGGCACCAGATAGTCACGGGCACCTTCCGGTGTTGCTTTGGTCAGCATTGGCGTTTCCACATCGAGGAAACCGGCATCATCCATAAAGCGGCGAACAAAACTGGTGATTTTTGCGCGCGTCTTCAGACGCTGTGACATTTCAGGGCGGCGCAAGTCAAGATAGCGATACTTCAGACGTTGCTCTTCGCTATTGTTCTGGTTGCTGTCCAGTGGCAATGGCTCAGAGCGATTGAAAATCATCAGGCTGTCTGCGAACACTTCCACTTCACCAGTCGCCATATCTTTATTGATCTGGCTGTCGGGACGGGCACGTACCGTTCCTGTAATTTGGATACAAAATTCATTACGCAGTTCAGAAGCCTGAGCAAATGCCTCTTTCTGATCCGGATCAAAGAATACCTGAACGATACCTTCGCGATCTCGCATATCAATAAATATCAGACCACCCAAATCACGACGACGGTTTACCCATCCACTAAGAGTCACTTTTTGGCCTTCATGGGCTCGGCTCAACTGCCCACAATAATTAGTACGCATACAATATCCTTTTACTCAGCTCGTTATGCTTTCTGCTGCGGAAATTTTGGCATTGTTCTTTCGAAAAAAGATTGTTCTTTTGAGAAGAATTGTCAAAAAAGATAGCCATTATACTGGAAATTCTAACCAGAGATAAGGCTATAACATCGTTCTTATCAAGACAATTTTTGCTACCCGATAACATTCATAGGATTTATTATTAAATACTATGATTTATAGCGACAGGTTGCTTTTTGGGGTTTATCATCATTCGGCCGTTTTTTGGTTAGGCAATGGAGTTAAAAATGGTTAGCTCGCTTTATATAATACTGGGCGCACTACTACTGATTAAGCTGTCTCTGGATGTAGTCAAATTAAGAACGCAATATAAAATAGCCTATGGCGATGGCGGTTTTTACGAATTACAAACAGCCATTCGGGTTCATGGTAACGCGGTTGAATACATTCCAATCTCAATGCTGTTATTGATCGTAATGGAGATGAATGGTGCAGCCGTCTGGATGCTGCATATTTGTGGGTTAGTGTTACTTTCCGGCAGGTTACTGCACTACTTTGGCCTGCGTCATCGCGAGGTACGCTGGCGACGTATGGGTATGGCGGCAACCTATATCTCAATGCTGATAATGATTATTACTAATATTTACTATCTACCTTGGGAACAAATTTTTTCTCTCTATTCGTAAATAGCTCATCGTAGGTGGCTCACTATATAAAACCCATATATTGATGTTATGACCCAATATTGGAGTTACTTTCACGGGAGCGAAAGTAACCCGATAGCCGCTCCGCCATGTAAACGGAACAGAGCTTACCGCCGGAACAACTGATGGCAACGGTCAGATAACTTTGCTCATTAATTAGCGAAACTATCGGCTAATTCAGTCAAAAATTATCTCTACCGGCGGGTTTCTCTTGATTATCCCTTTCTGCCTTTTCCCGCATTCTGTTAGAATGCCCGCTTCTTATTATTGTTTCCAAAACCAATGCTGTTATGTCAAATCAAGATCCTCATAATCAACGGGACAGCCTGTTCTCTGCCCCTATCGCCAATTTAGGCGACTGGAATTTCGACGAACGGGTTGCCGAAGTCTTTCCTGATATGGTGAAACGCTCCATTCCCGGTTACTCCAATATCATTTCCATGATAGGTATGCTGGCAGAACGTTTTGTAACGCCGGACAGTCAAATTTATGATCTCGGTTGTTCCCTTGGCGCAGCCACGTTATCAATCCGCCGCGCCATCAGTGCCGATAACTGTGATACAGAAGGTTGCCGTATTATTGCTGTCGATAATTCACCTGCAATGGTGGAACGCTGCCGTCGCCATATTAACTCTTTCAAGGCCATCATCCCCGTTGAGGTGATCGAACAAAATATTCTTGATATTGATATTCAAAATGCGTCAATGGTTGTGCTGAATTTCACATTGCAATTCCTGCATCCTGATGATCGTCAGAAAATGCTGGATAAAATTTATGCGGGATTAAAACCCGGCGGCGTTCTGGTTCTCTCTGAAAAATTCAATTTTGAAGATGACCGAATCGGCGAATTATTATTCAACATGCACTACGATTTCAAGCGAGCCAATGGATACAGTGAACTGGAGATCAGCCAGAAACGCAGTATGCTGGAAAACGTCATGCGGACAGATTCTGTTGAAACCCATAAATCACGTCTCAAACAAGCAGGGTTCCAGCATGTTGAAGTCTGGTTCCAGTGCTTTAATTTTGGTTCACTATTGGCAATAAAGGGAGCTGACCAATGATCGATTTCGGCAATTTCTATCAATTGATCGCCAAAAATCACTTGAGTCATTGGTTGGAATGCTTACCCGCGCAATTGAACCATTGGCAAAAAGCATCACTGCATGGTCAGTTCAGTTCGTGGGTAAAAAATCTGGAGAATTTGCCTGAGATTCAACCTTCTCACCTTAACCTGAAAAATGGTGTTATTGCCACACATGAACCCGAATTGCCCGATGGTGAAAAGGCGCGCATCCGCAATATTCTTAAAATATTAATGCCGTGGCGCAAAGGGCCTTTTTCACTGTATGGCGTTGAGATTGATACCGAATGGCGTTCTGACTGGAAATGGGATCGCGTTCTTCCCCATATTTCGCCTTTAGAAGGGAAAACCGTGCTGGATGTCGGTTGTGGCAGCGGTTATCACATGTGGCGCATGGTGGGTGAAGGAGCACAATTCGTTGTGGGTATTGATCCAACCCAACTTTTCCTTTGCCAGTTTGAAGCAGTCAGAAAATTACTGGGTAACAATCAACGTGCCCATCTTCTGCCATTGGGTATTGAGCAATTACCCGAATTAAAAGCCTTTGACACCGTATTTTCAATGGGCGTGCTTTATCACCGTCGTTCTCCCCTCGATCATTTGTGGCAATTGAAAAACCAACTGGTTTCCGGTGGTGAGCTTATTTTAGAAAGTTTGGTCATTGAAGGTGATGAACACCAATGCCTCATTCCGGGTGAACGTTACGCACAAATGCGGAATGTCTACTTTATCCCATCAGCCAAGATGCTGAAAGCCTGGCTGGAAAAATGCGGTTTTGAAGATGTCAGGATTGTCGATCAAGCGGTTACAACAGTGGATGAACAACGTCAGACAGAATGGATGAAAACTGAATCCCTGATTGATTTTCTTGAGCCGGGCGATCACAGTAAAACGATTGAAGGCTACCCTGCACCATTACGGGCTGTTCTTATCGCGCGTAAGCCATAATCATTTGGTGTATGAACTGCCCGTTATGGCAGTTCATACCCTTAATAATTAAATTTCACCTTTAACTGGCATAAAATAATTAATATTTTATTTTTTTCGTTTGAACAGGCTAATGATATTCTTCATCGATTCAACTAACTGACCATCAACACGGTAGTATGAATATTCATCTACATCGCGCTCATCTGAATTCATCGTCACACCAACCTTTCGATATTTCATAGAAGAAGGCACCATCTTACCTGCTGAGCTATGAATTTCCGTCGTTTCAATTTCCAGAAACTTACCGATATTACTCATTCTGACACCCGCTCCCGGCATAATAATCGGCCCTTGGCTGGCTTCGACTAATTCTTTTAGCAGAGGCAGCCCCATTTCAGCATTTTGCTGTTGGCCTGAGGTCAAAATGCGCTGCACACCCAGCTCAGTTAGTTGCTGTAATGCAGCATATGGATTCAGACACATATCAAAAGCACGATGAAAAGTTACCGCCATATTCCCTGACAACGACATCAGTTGCCGCATACGAAGCCAGTCAATATGACCTTCTTCGTTCAAAACTCCAAAAACAATGCCGGGGAACCCCATATCACGGATAAGGGCCACATCATTTTTCATGACTTCAAAGTCCCCGTTGCTATAGCAAAAGTCTCCCCCCCTTGGCCGGACAATAGGATGCACAGGAATGGATATCTGCTGCATTGCCTGCCGCAACGCCCCAAAACTAGGAGTCACCCCACCTTCCGACGGGCTTGCGCATAATTCAATGCGATCAGCACCTGCTTGTTGCGCAACCAAAGCACAACTTATGCTATAACAGCAAATTTCCAGCTTTATCATTTAAAGCCCCTCGGATATAAATTCGCCAACAAACCGATTATATGCTTTCAAAATATTTCATTAATGAATTTATTAACTATGACAATTAATTTTCGTTAGTGGCTTGTTGAAAGTCACAAGGTTAGAATTTTTTGCTGAACCTACATGAAAAAAAGTCATTTTTGCTGACTAGTACTCACTTTTGATAATGTCTTTGATAGAAAAAGGGTGGAATTTAATCGTGATTTCACTATCAGTTACCGCTAATGTTGGGTTTGGTAACCTTTCCTTCTCCCCTTTAGGATGGCTCTCTTTTGTGCGAAAACCGTCAGGAAGCGGATGGGGTAATAACTGATAGGCTTCATGTATAAGTTGCTCTGGCTTTACAGGCAGAACAAGTTCAACGTGTTCCCAGCCTTGGTGAACATAATGTTTTTTACCCGGATAAGGCAGCTCCACACAATCAATTTGCCATTCAAGCACGGTAATTGGCTGTTCCAATTCAAACAAACAAATTGGGCGACCATTGATGATATTTTCAGACATCAACTGACCACATTGTAGAAAGCCCTGACGCCAGCGATCTGCTATCACACTTTCATGACAACGCAGGGAAATATGATCTGCGGAATATTGCTCAAGAGATAAACCAAGATGCCCACCAAATTGCATTAATTTTTGTTCAAACGCCCCTAAATCAGAAACTAAATCCTGTAATTCAGAAATTGCTGAAAAGTGTGTCATCTCGTACCCATCAAAAAGTCGTCAAAAATATTTCCTGCCATGTGGAAAACACGGCAATTACCCTAGAAATGGCGAAGAATCGCCTGAAAGACAAGCTGAAAACAAAAAGTCATACCACCAACGCGGGCTGATGGTAGCATGCAGGATGCTGAATATGATATAAAACCCGTTATTTTCTAAAATCCACACGCTTGAAAGTGTTTGCATAATTCCAATGCAGGAGCTTTTGTGCGTAACTTAAGGTAACACGGTGAATATTCAGGCCATTCTTTCAGAAAAAATCAGCCACGCGTTGATTGCAGCCGGTGCTCCAGCCGACAGCGAAGCTCACGTTCGTCAATCTGCAAAAGCCCAATTTGGTGACTACCAAGCAAACGGCGTCATGGCGGCAGCTAAAAAAGTGGGCATGCCACCCCGACAATTGGCAGAAAAAGTCGTCGGTTTGCTGGATCTGCAAGGAATCGCCAGCAAAATTGAAATCGCGGGGCCGGGCTTCATCAATATTTTTCTGGATAAAGTGTGGGTTGCTGCCAATGTCGAAACTGCACTGACAGCCGAAAAACTGGGTATTACGCCAGTAGAACCACAAACTATCGTTATCGACTATTCTGCCCCGAATGTTGCCAAGCAGATGCACATCGGTCATATCCGTTCCACCATCATTGGCGATGCCGCTGCGCGTACTCTGGAGTTTTTGGGTCATAACGTTATCCGGGCCAACCATCTCGGTGACTGGGGAACCCAATTCGGGATGCTGATTGCCTATCTGGAAAAAGTCCAGAATGAGAATGCCGATAAAATGGCGCTGGCGGATTTGGAAGCTTTCTATCGTGAAGCGAAGAAAACTTACGATGAAGACGAAGAGTTTGCTGTTCGTGCCCGCGGCTATGTCGTGAAACTGCAAGGCGGTGATGAATATTGCCGTGCAATGTGGCGCAAGCTGGTTGATATCACCATGTCACAGAATCAGGAAACCTATAACCGCCTTAACGTCACCCTGACAGAAAAAGATGTTATGGGTGAAAGCCTGTATAACGATATGCTGCCGGGCATTGTTGCCGATCTAAAACAGCGTGGGCTTGCCGTTGAGAGTGATGGCGCGATCGTGGTTTACCTTGATGAATTCAAAAATAAAGAAGGTGAACCGATGGGCGTTATCATCCAGAAAAAGGATGGTGGCTACCTTTACACCACCACAGATATTGCCTGTGCCAAATACCGTCATGAAGTTCTGCATGCCGACCGTGTTCTTTACTACATTGATTCACGCCAACACCAACATCTGATGCAGGCTTGGACGATTGTACACAAGGCAGGTTATATCCCGGAATCCATGTCGCTTGAACACCACATGTTTGGCATGATGTTGGGTAAAGACGGTAAACCATTCAAAACCCGTGCAGGCGGTACAGTAAAACTGTCTGATTTGCTGGATGAAGCGATTGAACGCTCGGAAGCGCTGATCCGTGAGAAAAACCCGGATATGCCTGAAGACGAGCTGAAAAAAGTTATCGAAGCGGTGGGCATTGGCGCGGTAAAATATGCCGATCTCTCCAAAAACCGTACCACCGACTATGTATTTGACTGGGATAACATGCTTGCCTTTGAAGGCAATACCGCACCTTATATGCAGTATGCTTATACCCGCGTCAATTCTATCTTCAAACGTGCTGAAATTGATGAAAACAGCCTGACAAAACCGGTTCTTCTGAACGAAGAACGCGAACAGTCTCTGGCGACTCGCTTACTGCAATTCGAAGAAACCATCATGACTGTTGCCCGCGAAGGTACGCCTCACGTAATGTGTGCTTATCTGTACGATTTGGCAGGCCTGTTCTCTGGTTTCTACGAACATTGCCCGATCCTGAGTGCCGATAGCGAAGAAGTGCGCCAAAGCCGCCTGAAATTGGCTCTGCTGACGGCGAAAACATTGAAGCAAGGTCTTGATACTTTGGGTATCCAGACAGTAGAACGGATGTAAACACTTTATTTAAAATTGGCGTAAATAAATTGTTTTACGCCAGTTTTAAAATTAATAATTTTATTGCCTGTAACAAACTCTAAAAACCATTTAAATAAGAGCATAGCCTAAGTTCATAATGGCAAATAAAATTTAAAAAACCCATTAATAACGGGCTTCTTATTAGCTTATTTATGATAAATGAAAAAACTTATTGCAATCCACGATGGGCGAAATCTTTCAACCTGAATCCCATCAGAGCCAGTGCTGCAAAATAACTACCCGCCCCGGCAATCACAACACCCATTAACCGTAGCAGACGTAATGCCATATTGCCCTGCTCCCAAGCGGGCATAAACCACAACATTGTCAGCAATACCCCAACCATTACCGCAATGGCCACCGCCAGTTTCAGCAGAAATACGCCCCATCCTGCCAATGGCTTGAAGATCTCACGCTTGCGCAATTGCCAATAGAGCATACTTGCATTGAAACACGCAGCCAAACCAATAGAAAGCGCCAGCCCTGCATGTTTCAGTGGACCAATAAAAGCCAGATTCATCAACTGAGTTAAGATCAGAGTTGCAATTGCAATCTTAACCGGCGTTTTTATATCCTGACGGGAATAGAAACCCGGCGCCAGAATTTTAACCACAATCAATCCCATTAAACCAAAACAATAGGCGATCAATGCCCGTTGCGTCATTTCTGCATCAAAGGCGGAAAAATTGCCGTATTGAAAAAGTGATACCGTTAATGGCTCTGCCAGAATACCCAACGCCACCGCACAAGGTAAGGCCAGCAAGAAGCAGAGACGCAGCCCCCAATCCATTAATTTCCGATATTCTTCATGATTCCCACTAGAAAAACTTTTCGCCAATGAAGGCAATAAGATCGTCCCCAGTGCTACCCCCAATACCCCGGAAGGCAATTCCATTAAACGGTCTGCGTAATACATCCACGAAACGGAGCCTGAAACCAGAAATGAAGCAAAAATAGTGTTGATGATTAATGAAATCTGGCTGACTGAAACACCTAAAATAGCTGGCCCCATCTGGCGGATAACACGCCATACGCCACTATCACGGAAAGAAACTCTGGGTAATACCAGCATGCCGATTTTTTTCAGGTGAGGAAGCTGGTAGGTCAATTGCAAGATACCACCAGCAATAACCGCCCACCCCAATGCCATCACAGGCGGATTACAGTAAGGTGCCACAAACAGTGAAAAGACGATCATACTGACATTGAGCAACGTAGGCGCAAACGCCGGCACAGAAAAGCGATTCCATGTATTGAGGATAGCCCCTGATAAAGAAACCAACGATATCAGGAAGATGTAGGGAAAGGTAATTCTCAGCAGATCACGGGTTAAAACAAACTTATCCGGCGTATCAGCGAAACCGGGGGCCGTCACATAAATAACCCAAGGAGCGGCAATCACACCTATCACCGTGACTATCGCCAAAATTAGTGTCAACATTCCCGACACATACGCAATAAATGTACGGGTTGCCTCATCACCCTGCTGATTTTTATATTCAGCAAGAATAGGAACAAATGCCTGTGAAAAAGCACCCTCGGCAAAAATACGCCGTAACAAGTTAGGAAGCTTGAAAGCAACAAAAAAAGCATCCGCTGCCACGCCGGCTCCAAATATACGGGCAATGATGGCATCACGAATAAAGCCCAGAACGCGAGAAAACATCGTCATTGAGCTAACCGCTGCCAGTGATTTGAGTAAGTTCATGATATTATTCTAAAATTGATTTTTATGAAATGAGCATAAAATGTATGAAGCTATTAGGATGATAAGATCAATATAGCTGAATATTAAATGATTTTCATTCATCTCAAAGCTGAAAAGAGTTTAAACAATCTACATATAACTAAATGATTTTACAAGATGTTATTTTGGTTTTGATAATCAGGGACTATTCAGCGTTTTCGCTCATCCCCCACCCAGTTAGTCTCACTCTACCGAACATCAGGTTTCTTAGTGCAGGCACTTAACATCATAAAAATAAATTTATAGTTACTTACAGAAAACATGACAAACACATTAAAAAAAATAAACTTTAAATTTTAGTCAACTATTTATTTCTAAATATATTTTTTGCTGAAAAACGTGTTAATAAGATCGTAAACATTCACTTTGCAGAAGATTACAACTTTTTATATTCGGTTACTAGAATTCAATAAAATATTTAAATATTAAATAGTTATATATCAATACCACCAAATACCATGATTTAATAAACTCATTTATGATGTCACTTTCCATGAGGATATCTTTTTATTTTAAAAAATCTTATTTAATAAATACATACATAACCATGTCATGAAATAATAAAAATAAAATTATATGGTTTATAAACGAAGAGGCATCAATAATTGCAAATAGTAAACATTATGCTTAACTCATAGTCAGAGAAACCACCTCCATACATCAACCTAATCACTGTATTATTCCTTGGATCACAAGGGATATGCGGTAGCTATAAACACGAGCAAGGAAATTTTATGGGCAGACATTTTATTGCACATACTTCACTATCTGGAAAATCTTTATATTTCAAATCACTTGTAGGGATAGAAAGATTATCAGAAGCTTACGAGTTTGAAGTTCAGCTATTGAGTAAAAAGAGATTATCAGATCCGATATCTCTACATAATACAATGCTAACCGTAGAAATAAAAAACAAGTCAGTACCGACAAGATATTTAAATGGTTATATAGAAAAGATATCCTATGCTCCATTCTATAAAGATGATGAAGGTCTCTATTTATATACTGCCACAGTACGACCCAGATTATGGGAATTAAAACAAAGACTTGGCTATAGTATTTGGCAAAATAAAAATGTACCCGATATTATTACAGAAGTATTGAATAAAGCAGGCATTATTTTTGAAAATCAACTCGTAGAAAAATACCGCACATGGGAATATTGCGTTAAACATAATGAAACTGATTTCGATTTTATTCATCGACTGATGGAGCATGAAGGAATTTATTACTATTTCAACCATACTATGGGAAGCCATACTATGATTCTGATTGATTCCCCCCAGTTACATCAGCCCATGCCGGGATATCAAACAATTAAATATGTCAATGCGGGAAACTTATCAAAAAAATACTCACCAGATTCAGAATATATCTATAACTGGAATGTCAGTAGCATCACTATACCCAATACCTATAGTATTGATGACTACAACTTCCGTAAACCACGGGCTAAATTATATACCGCCACTCAGACCCCAGCCAGTTCCCTTGATGATACAGAGATATTCATTTGGCCCGGACATTATGTCGAACACGATCAAGGGGAATTTTATGCACGAGTGCTCCAGCAGGCAGCCGAAGCAAAAAGCGAGCTGATTAATGGAAAAGGAAACGTACTGGGAATAGCGCCGGGACATACTTTCACACTACTGCTACCCAATGATATCAAAGGTGATGACCACAGTGACTACCTAATCACAGGTGCACACTACTTTCTTTATGAAGCGCCTTACCTATCTAATCAGGCTCAATATTCCCCTGGTCAAGATAAAAATATCATTCAATTTGATGCTATCCCGGCTAACACCCCCTGGAAACCTTCGGCAGTGACACCATGGCCAAAAGTAACAGGCCTTGAAACCGCCGTTGTCACAGGCCCTAAGGGTAAAAAAATATGGACTGACAAATACGGCCGGATAAAAGTGAAATTCCGTTGGGACAGAGACGACAAAAATGATGATACCCGCTCTTGCTGGATACGCGTTGCAAGCTATTGGGCTGGCTGGCGCTATGGTAACGTATGTGTTCCACGCGTGGGTGAAGAAGTTGTTATCAGCTTCGTCAACGGTGATCCTGATAAGCCTTTAGTCATCGGCAGTACTTATAATAATGAAAATATGCCACCGTGGGATCTGCCCAAACATCAAACCCGTGTAGGTATTATGTCAAATACGAAAGGAGGTAAACATGACCAGGCCAATTATCTCTATTTAGATGACGAACCAGATAAAGAATTATTTGATCTACACGCAGAACGAAATATGAATATTTCGGTGGAAAAAGATAAAAAAGTCACTATTGATGGAAATCGCACTACTGAAATAAAAAAACAACAAAAAGATACCGTAAAAGGTGATGCTAATTTTACTTATAAGGCAAACCATGAAACGACTATTGAAGGTAAAGATACACTGACTATCAAAAAAGGCCAGCACGAAACCATCAATAATGGACGAAAAACAGAGATCGATGGAGGAGATACGTACAAACTTAAAGGAAAATTAGACGCAAAAATTAATGGAGATTGGGTACAGAACATTACAGGGGAAACAACGATCACAAGCCCCAGCCTCATTACGATAAAAAGTGATACCAAAGTGGAAATTGACACGCCCTTTTCTTTTTTCTCAGCTAAAATCTTTTCTTACGCCGTAACAGCATTAAGTATAAGTAAAACTTTAATAGGCTCCTCTAACACTGGTTTTAGGCATGGCAAAACCAGTGTTAGTTTTGAACAAACCGATATTTCTATCACTGGAAAAACAGCCTCTTTGAATAAAACAAGTATAGAAGTTTCAAAGAGTAAAATGAAAGTGGATGAATCAAAACTTGCACTTAATAAATCCTCTTGCAATATCGTCAATAGCCAATTGCACATAATATCCTGAAGCATTTCTGGTGCTTTTTCCGAACAACTAAATATCCGTCAGTATTTCAATGAAAATCATTAAGCCCCTACGTTTAAGTGTACTTTATCGGCCTTATCGCTGGCTGCAAAAAAATCACCTTGGCATCTCTATGATGGCATTGGCTGATATGGGTTCTGCCCCACGCCTGCGTCCAGAACCCGAGCTTTGGCAATTGGCAGAAAATGAGCTGAAAACGTGCAATGGGATTATTGACTTAGCTATGCCTAAATCCTGTGCTGAATTTTTGGCGACAGGATATGCCTACACACACCATCAGACAGATAAAACTGCCTGTACTGCACGTATTCAAATCGGGCAGTTGGAAAAAACGTTAGCGGCTTTCGGTGATCGCTATTGGATCGATGATAAGCCTTCAAAACCCCATACTTTTGCACAGATGCGTCTGGATTGGAGCCGGGCTTTTGGTGGAAAAAGTTATGAAGAGAATCCACACGGTATCGGTTTCAATCCAGAAGAACAGGAAAACGGGATGAAGGTTCACCGTTTACCCAATATTGAAGCGTTGCATAACCGTTTGATGTCACAACAGCAATTAACATCACAGAAAGAACTCCCTGCTCCGGCAAGTTTTTGCCCGTTAGATTTTACATGGTCGCGTCGTTTTAGCCGCATCGGAAAACAATACGATAAGGAATGGTTAGAAAACGAATTCCCCGGATTTTCCCATGATATCGATTGGCGATTATTTAATGCCGCTCCCGAAGATCAATGGTGGACAGAAAATAGTGCCCTGCCGGAACAGGCGCAATGGCGTATTTGGAACATGCATCCAGAAAAACCGGTGCAGGAGGGGATTTTGCCATCATGGAACGCGCGCTGTTTTATAAAACGGTTACGCCTTGATGAAGAAATTGTTGAAGAAGTCGTCATGCGCAAAACGACAATATGGTTCTTTCCTCATTTAGAGCAAATGATCCTGATTTGGCATGGCAGTGCAGAAATCAATGAAGATGATGCCAAAGATGTTTTACAAATGATCTCTGCACTGGAATTAAATGATAATCCCCGTCCAGAGAGTCATTATTTGCACGTTCTTGAGCAACGTATGGATAAGGAAAAAGGGGCGCTATATACTTTCCGGGAAAAAGATCTTATTCCTGAAGAAATTATCGGCTCGTGGCTGGATACAGAGCAACCCCAAAATGATTCACCTTCTCCATTGCAACAGAATTTTCAGAATCGTGAAAAACGTCTGCGCGAGCAACAAAAAGAGCGGATGGCTGAATATGGTCAGGATATTAATACCCTGTTCGACGTTGAAAGTGCCCCCATCTCACTTCCCAGACTGGATGAACTACCCGAATTCGTAGAAAAAACTGAACAGGATGCCGCCAGAAAACAGGCTGAAATTGAGTTGAAACAGGCGGAGGCAATCGCTCAGGCTAAACAGCAAGGAATTGATGTTGATGACTCAACGACAAAACCTCAGCACAGAGGGCCGGAAAATCTGCATCGAATGAGGGATACATTACGCCAGCAGCAACACGAAATGCAGCTCAGTGATGATGATCTGGCTCAAATGGAAAAATCAATACATACAATGTACTTATCCTCAGTACAAACGCAAGCTCCGGCTCTGCGTTTAACGGGTAACCTGTCACAGATCATTCGGAAACGCGTGCAAAAAATCATGCTGGAAGGAAAAGATTTCAGTGGCATGGATTTTACTGGCGCTGATTTGTCAGATCTGGATCTGCGGGGAGCCAACTTCACTCAGACCCTGCTGGAAAGCGCCTGTTTAAATCATTGTCAGCTAGATGAAGCTAATTTCAGCGAAGCTGTTCTTGCCAGAACAGAAATTTGCAACGCTTCATTACGCGGAACCAAATTGGATAAGGCCAGTCTGGCTCTGGCTAAATGTGAACAGAGTGATTTTTCTTCTGCAAGCTTTAATGAGACACAACTGCAAGAAACCCGATTTGATCATTGTCGCTTTAACCACGTTGTATTTACAGGCCTGCTTCTACAAAATATTTTTATTACCCATTGCGACTTCCAATATTCACAATGGAAAGACTGCATTTTTATGGAACTTGAACTACCGGCACTTAAATTCAATCACGCCCATCTGAATAAAGTCTCATTTATTCAATGTAAGCTGACACAAGCAGTTTTCAACCATGCGGAACTGGAAAGTTGTTCATGGGTAGAAACTAAAGCAAACGGAAGCCAATTTTGCTCAGCGAATTTATTGACCTGCGCATTTGCCATGGACAGTGAACTGAATCAGGCTGATTTCAGCCATGCGACGTTGACGGAATGCAACTTGCGCCAAATGCCTCTGGTTCATGCCAAGTTTTATGCCACAACCTTAAATAATAGTGACCTGAGTGAAGCTAACTGCCAATCGGCGGATATGCAGTATCTCAATGCAATGAAAAGCATATTTATCAGAACTGATTTTCGGGGCGCCCTATTAAACAATGCCAACCTGATGAGTACGTTAATGCAGAAATGCAGCTTCAACAATACCGATTTACGGGAAGCTAATCTATTCCGTGCTGATATGTCCCAGTCAATTATCAGCGATTCAACTTCAATTGAGAATGCTTACATTAAACACATCAAAACATTGCCCAAACGGAATAAGGATGTGATATGAATTTACTCACTGCTGATGAATTAGTGGATAAAATTAAACAGGGTGAAGTTATTGAAAAGATCAATTTACAGAACATATCCCTGACAGGACGTGATTTATCCGGGGGAATTTTTAGAGAAGTCGATTTTTCCGGTGCTGATCTTTCTCATGCTGTAATAAAAGAGTCCGTTTTTACCCAATGCCGGGCAGAAGGCGCTATTTTCGACTCAGCCGTCATTGAACAAAGTATTTTTGAACAGTGCGATTTCGGGCAAACAACTTTCAATAACTGCACATTGATAAACAACACTTTCAATCAATCTGTTTTGAAAAAAACGCAATTTACGGCAACAAAACTAAACGACTCTCAGTTTTCATCCTGTTCACTACAATATGCTGATTTCAGCCACAGTCATTTTGACCAAGTTATATTTCTTGATTCCCCCGTGGATCAAACAAAACTCAGCCACGGTCATTTATTCAGAGTGACTTTTTTTTGTCAGGATTTACAGACTGTCGATTTTACTGCCAGTGAATTTACCAAAGTTGTTTTTTTTGAATGCGATCTACGTAATCAAAATTTCCACAAGCAGACATTTAAAGAATGCCAATTCACAAATAGCCAACTTGAAAAAGTCAATTTCAATCACGCAATATTGGCTAACTGCAATTTCAAAGGCTCTGTTTTACAAGACGCTCTCTTGTCCTACGTCAATGCTGCTCAGGCGTTATTTATGGAGGCAGATTTAACCCGGGCCTGTTGCAAAAACAGCCTGTTTGAACAAGCCATTTTTATCGGAGCATGCCTTGAGTCTGCCGATTTTCGGTACAGTAAGCTCCCATTGGCAATAATGCACAAAGTGCATGCAGTGAATTCACAATTTACGGGTTGCGATATGACTTATACCGATCTTTCCTATGCAAACATCAACAACAGTGATTTCCGCACAGCCCACTTCATGAGAACACTTTTTCATCGTGCTCAACAGGACGGAGCATTATTTTCAGACCGTCAGGGCATATTGGAAAATGATCCTGAGCTATTCGCTGCTGAAGAGTGGAGTATGCAACACAATAATATGCCACATAATAAGATTTAATCAGGAGAATCAAAATGACGAAACATTCTCATGCACTTTCCTCATATGCCTTTACCTCCTCTCTGACGACCGAACCATTACAACAGATTACCGGACAGATCGTCTGTATTCTCCGGGATGGCAGCTTTATGGCAGAGAGCAAAAATAACCGTGGCTGGCATTGCCGGCGGGCAGCCAGTTGCCTATTGGCCCCCAATCTGGGAGATATCGTTTTAATTACAAAAATCGATGATCAGCTCTGGATATTAGCCATATTAGAACGTGAGGAGCAACAGACGCTCTCTGAAATCAGCGTTCCCGGCGACCTTACTATCACGTCCCATGGCAATTTAAATATACATAGCAATGGGTTAAATATCACGGCCAGCAGCGGAAACTGCCATATTGATGAAATGCAATACAGTGGAAAATCATTGTCTGCATGGGTTTCAATCACGCGTTTGGTTGGCAACCAGTTTGAATCCCTCTGGCAGACGGTAACACAAATGAGTAATCGGCTATTTCGTCATACAACCCAGACAGAGAAAGTTCATGCCGGTCAATTGGATATACAGGCTGAAAACTATGTCCGGTTACATGCTCAAAACACAATCGTGTCAGCCAAAGCTATCACCAAAATTGATGCTGAACAAATTCATATCGGCTAAGGAGAAGAGATTATGTTTGCCAATACGCAAAGTGGTGGAATGGATATGGCGACTCCCGATGTCTGTTTAACACCCATGTTTTACACCGTGCCAGTGGCTTATCCCAATATGGCACAAGGTGCAACTGCCATCAGTAACGCACTCAACATTCTATTGGCGGGCTGCCCGGCACATAATTTAGCAACAACCATTCCCCTGACAACCGGAGATAACCCCGGTGTCAGTCTTGGCGCCGCTTCCGGTACTGTAATGGGACCATCCCGCCATGTCATGGGCGCTAACTCTGTCTTGATCAAAGGTACACCGGTAACACGTTTGTCGAGTTCCAGCATACAGAATTCAACTAATGCGATGGGTTCCCGTATCGTACCCAGTCAGACAAAAGTTCTTATCAGTGCCGCTTAGTATTTACAAGTTATATTGGGATATATCCTGGTGGGCATTATGATCCTATCCTTTTCGCTAAGAAAGAAAATCAAAATAATAGGTAAGATTAACCTAACCAGATGGTTATTTAAGGGTATATTCCCGTTAATATTTCTTATGACCTTAGCAGGCTGTTCATCGCAAGAAAAAAAAACAAAATTACTCCCTTATAAAATAATCTTTACGAATACACCTAACGTCAATAATTCATCGCCATTGAAGATACATCTTTTTTTATTGAAATCGAAAGAAGAATTTATGTCTGCTGATTTCTTTGCTTTGCAAGATAAAGCTCAGGATACATTAGGTGATAAAATGGTTAATGAAGATCAATCTTTTATACGCCCTTTCCAGGCTGAACTTTATTTATTGGAAAAAAATCTGCCAGAGGCCAATTACATTGGAATTATTGCTGGATATAAGCAATTGCACGGTAAGAAATGGCGTATTTCATTTCCCGTTCCCATACCTGAAAAACCCTCTTTTTATGAGTTCTGGCGTTCTTCTCCTGACGAACTACATGTGTGCGTTAAGGTCACTAACAATGGCTTAAGTCTCATCAAAGAATGCAACTTAAGTTGTACAGCAGGAACTGAAGAAAATAATGAATAGATCAGAAAAAGTTATTTGGACAGAAGGTATGTTTTTACGCCCCCACCATTTCCAGCAGGCTGAAAATCATTTGGAAGCCTATATCCGCGACTGGGGGATGGCACAGTCACCTTACTATTGGGGATTTTTGACCTTTGAATTAGATCAAGAGCTACTTAATCAGGGTAAAGTAAAACTTTCTTCAGCCAGCGGTATTTTTCCTGATGGAACACCATTTAATTTCGATGCGGCCCATGCTCCCATTCCTTTGCAACTTACTGAAAATGACACAAATATCAATGTAGTATTGGCTTTACCAACTTTTCGGCGAGGAAAAGAAGAGGTTATTTTCAGTGAACAAAAGGAATCTATGGCACGTTTTGTCAGCATTGAAGTTGAAGTGAATGATGCTAACGCCATGGCAGTCGGCAATGCCACAATACAGTTCGGGAAAATGCGTTTGCGTTTAATGTTGGAATCTGATTTGACCCCAGAATGGACTGCATTGGGCATCGTACATGTTGTGAATAAAACAAGTGACAATAAACTTCATCTTGATTCACTCTTCATTCCTTCCCTGCTCAACTGCCGTGCAAGTCCACAAATCATAGGGTTTATCAACAATATACAAGGTTTATTGGAACAGCGCCGTCAACAAATCAGCCAACGTTTATTACAGTTAGGGCGCTACAATGACTCTGAAATTATGGATTTTCTCTTACTGTCACTTTTGAATCGCTATAGCGGTCAGGTGAGCCATATTCTGAACCTGTCATTGCTGCATCCAGAACGTTTATTCAGTGAATGGCTGCAATTTGCTACTGAATTAGCAACATATTCCCAGAATCGACTGCCTGAAGAGGTTTTACCTCGCTATGACCATGACAATTTGACGCAATGTTTCAATCAACTAATGTTACAACTGCGTCAGGGATTATCAATCATTCTGGAAGAACATGCGATTCAGTTACCATTAACGGAATATTCTCATGGCTTGAACATAGCTACGTTACCGAATTCCAATATGATACATATGTTCAGCTTTATTCTGGCCATCCATGCTGACGTTGCCAATGATATATTGATGAGCAACTTCCCGGCCCAGATGAAAATTTCCCCCATTGATCGCATACGTGAATTGGTACAACTGCAATTACCCGGTATTCCGCTGCGCGCCATGCCATCTGTACCCAGACAAATTCCCTGGCATTCAGGCTATGTCTATTTCGAATTGGAAAAAGAGGGAGACTTATGGAAGCAGATGGAGAAATCCAGTGGCTTTGCACTACATCTGGCAGGTGAGTTCCCCGGTCTGAACATAGAGTTCTGGGCTGTCCGTAATCAGGAAAAATCGAGGTAACGGGGCTGAGAATGCAAGAAAAGCAGAAAGCAGAACATAATATACTTTCTAGTGATGCCAATTATAACCCATTGGTTTCTGCCTCAAATCCACTGCTGAATACCATCCCACAGATTCGGCATTCTATTGTTCACCCTGATCCCACAGATTTACGGCAGCAACTGATCAATGAAATACGGCGTTTTGAGGTGGAGTGCCAACATGCCAAGCTGCCCTATGCCGTGATCATTGGCGCACGCTACTGTTTATGCACGGCATTGGACGAAGCGGCTGCGCTTACCCCCTGGGGACTTCGCAGTGTTTGGTCAGGAAGTGGTTTACTCGTTACTTTTCACAACGAAACCTGGGGAGGAGAAAAATTTTTCCAACTGTTGGCTAAATTATCGCAAAACCCCAAAGAAAATATATTCCTGTTGGAACTCATTAACTTCTGCCTCCAGCTGGGATTTGAAGGGCGCTACCGTGTTATGGATAACGGCCGTACCCAGTTGGAAACAGTGAAACAACGCCTGTTTCAGTTAATACGTTCGATTCGAGGCAACCCCCCTGCTGAGCTGTCATCAAACGTACAAGCCATCACAGTACCGGGCAAATCCTGGCGATTTTCTGTACCAATATGGGTTTCTGCGGCATTACTCAGCTTTTTGGTGTGTCTCCTGTATATCAGCCTGAATTGGCGGTTAGGGGATATACTCAATCCGGTTTTGGCAAAAATATACCAAATTGATTTACCCAACGTGACGGTCAGTAATCCAGTCTCTCCACCCGCATCACCTGTTCTGAACCTGAAGGAAGTGTTGAAAGGCGACATTTCAGCAGGGTTATTAAATGTCATAGACACGCCTGACAGAAGCGTGATCACGTTAAAAGGAGACGGTTTGTTCACAAGCAATTCAATTCAGATCAAAAATCGTTATTTGGATGTCATCAAAGATATTGCAGAAGCAATGAATAATTTCAAAGGCGAGATTTTAGTCGCCGGATATACCGATAATATTCCCATTAATACCCTTTATTCCCGTTTCTCATCTAACTATGCTTTATCGCTGGCCAGAGCCAAATCGGTACAAAGAGAACTACAACGTTATTTAATTCATCCTGAAAGAGTCAAAGTTGAAGGAAAAGGTGCCAGTGATCCTGTCGCTCCAAATAATACTTCCGGCAATCGGGCCAAAAACAGACGCGTCCAGATTACACTGTTAGCACCTCCTGTCAGCCAAACGATGTAAGGATAAGAAGACATGCTAAATGCGCTCCTTTCTGTCATCACCAGCCGATTGACATGGAGTTTTATCGGAATAACGATTATTTCCTGTGCTCTTTGGTTTATTGGTCCGATTATTTCTGTCGGGAATGCAGTCCCTTTTAAGTCAATGACGATACGAATAATAATTATTATTTCTTTTTACCTGACCTGGCTCTTAAATCAGTTATTCCCCCGGCTATATCAATCATGGCTCAATAAAAAGTTAGCTAACCAATTGAATATCAGTCAGGATGAGGCAGAGGAAAAAAAACAAAGTGTACAATATATTACCTTGGCAGAGCGTTTTTCTGATGCTGCACGATTATTGAAAAAAGCCTATTTTTCCGGCTTACTTAATAACAAGAAACCTCATTGGATAAATTTTTTCAGTCGTCAATATATCTACCAATTACCTTGGTATCTCATTATCGGAGCACCCAATTCAGGTAAAACAACAGCGCTGGCGAATTCTGGCCTACATTTTCCATTGGCTGACTATCTTAGAAAATCGGTTTCGTACATGAGAAGTACGGACAATTGTAACTGGTGGTTTACCAATAACGCTGTGCTGCTCGATACCAGCGGGCGTTACACCACGCAGAACGGTCCGCACGAGCAAGGCGCTAAAGAATGGAAAAATTTTATCCGGTTGTTGAATAAATATCGTGCACGCCAACCCCTCAATGGGATCGTTATTACTATCAGTGTGGAAGATTTACTTAATCCATCAACTGAAACACGGGATCAGCAAGCCTATATGCTGCGCAGGCGTCTGTCAGAGTTACATGAACAATTTAAAATACAATTTCCCATTTACATCATTATTACCAAAACCGATTTGTTAAAAGGATTTACCGCTTATTTCAACCATTTTGACAAAACATTACGTGAGCAGGTTTGGGGATTCAACTTTCCTTGGGATAAAAAAACTGACTGGAATCTGAATACAATATTTGAACAGCAATATAGCCAATTACAGCACCGTTTGGATGCTGAACTTCCCCATATTCTCTTAAATGG
Organism: Xenorhabdus entomophaga; assembly: GCF_037996725.1. Classification (NCBI taxonomy): domain Bacteria; kingdom Pseudomonadati; phylum Pseudomonadota; class Gammaproteobacteria; order Enterobacterales; family Morganellaceae; genus Xenorhabdus; species Xenorhabdus entomophaga. The sequence goes on along the minus strand of NZ_JBBMXH010000007.1, from coordinate 32,879 downwards.
ACAAAATGCACGGCAATCTGCTGAAAGTTACCTGTTTCCACAAGAGTTCGCTGCCTTACGTCCACTGATTGCACATTATTTTGAAATCGTATTCGCCAGATCAGGATTTGAAATACCCAGCCACCCACGAGGGCTGTATTTCACCAGCGGAATACAAGAAGGGACCCCACTAGATAATGTTATGGAAAAATTTAACCATAGGTTCCAATTGGCGACAAATAACGATAGTGACTCAATGTCATGGGGGAATGATAAAGCGATCGGGTATCCTAAACCGGCCCGCCAAACCTATTTTTTAAAGAATTTGCTGGAAAACATCTTTCAGGAAGCAGGAATGGCGGGCTATAACCGTTGGTGGATATACCGCAAACGCCTGCTGGATGGGTTGGGATATATTGTCCTGACTGTGATACTGGCGCTGGTTACCGATTTATTCTTAACCAGCTATAACAATAACAAAAATTATCTGATGGAAGTACAGGCCAAAATTCCGGCCATTGTTCAACAAGGCGCTAACTTACAGAAGAACGAGGATATTTATGCCCTGCTCCCCATTTTAAATGGCCTGGCTTATTTAGATAAAAGCAACGATTTTTCCTTAGAAAATCCCCCGCTCTCTTACCGTATGGGGCTGTATTCCGGTGAACAAGTCAGTAGTGCAAGTCAATCTCTGTATAGAAAAGCATTACAAACATTGCTGCTGCCACAAATAGCATCACTTATCACAAATCAACTGCATAGTGATAATGGCGATGATATAGAGAAAACTTACAATACGTTAAAAGCGTATCAAATGTTATATCAGCCTCAACATTACGACGGAAAATTTCTGCATGATTGGGTAATGGAATATTTGAAAACTGACTTAAAAACAAATACCACCCAAGATCAGTATCAACAAATTGATCGGCATATCGGTCAATTACTGGATAACCAAGTCGTCACATCACCGTTTATACGCAATGATAATTTGGTCGAGCAAAAACAACTATTCATCAGCAGCACTCCACCAGCACAACGCGCTTACAATTATTTGAAATATAAGTTGTTGGATGATTCCAGTTTAATTCCAGTGAATTTGGTCACACTTGCAGGCCCCCAAGCTGAGTTAGTTTTCTCACGCACCAGCGGGACTCCCATCACTGATGGTATACCTGGTATGTTCACTCCGGCCGGTTATCAGAAAGGCATTGACAAAGATCTCAATACTTTTCTGACCACGCTGTATTCGCAAGATAATTGGGTGCTTGATACTTATGCGCGAAAGCAGACGACTAAAGAAATAAAAGCATCCGTTGAACAGTTCTATATCAACGACTACATATATCACTGGGATAAGTTTCTTTCTGATATTCGCTTAAATAATATCGATGATTTAGATCAACGAATCAATACAGCACGTTTGCTGTCTTCTTTTGATTCACCTATACGCCGCCTTCTGGTTAATGCCAGTAAAAATATCACTCTGAATCAAAAAAAAAACATGGCTATCAATAGTGCCAAGAAACTTGGTACCAATAAACTTGGCAACATCGCAAAAAATAAATCGGGCAAATTGACAAATTTAGTTCCCGAACAAATATTGTCAAATAATGCCCAACCCACACCAGAACAACACTTGGAAGAGCATTTTGCAGATATTATTTCATTAGCAAAAAATACGAGCGCTAATAATCAAAACATACCTTTTGATACAACGTTGCAAGATGTTGGTAAGCTATATCAATATTTAACTGCCCTGCAAAATGCAATCAATACTGATATGCCTCTCCCTCCCAATACTATTATCATGCAACTACAAACAGCATCTAAAGATTTACCCGTACCATTCAGCAACATGATTTCCTCATTGGCAGTTGGAGCCAGCAGCGATACCCAATCCAGTGATATAAAAAATGTCGGCAAGCATCTCAAGGCAGAAATCAGCGGTTTTTGCAATCAGGCCATTGCTAATCGTTATCCATTGATGCCTAAAGCCCGCAACGATATCAAACCTAATGATATGGCGCGGATGTTTGCTCCCGAAACAGGTTTAATGGACCGTTTTTTTCAGAAAAATTTAGTGGGTAAAGTAGATATGACTTTACCAAAATGGCAGTTTTTGCCGGGAATGAATGGCAAGCCCCTAACCGATGGAGGGGATTTGCTCGAGCCTTTCCAGCAAGCTCAAGTTATCCGCAATGCTTTATTTACCAACGGCCCATCACCATCATTCAGTGTTATGGTTCGTCCAATCAGCATGAGTAACGATATATTAAGCATGATATTGGATGTAGATGGGCAGAAATTGCAATATAGCCACGGCCCACAACTTTCACAGCTCATCAGTTGGCCCGGCCCTGCCAAAAAAAATCTGGTTCGCATCCAGTTGAATTTAAGCGATGGCACAACCACGAATTTATCGACTTCCGGATTCTGGGCTTTGAACCGGCTATTGGATCACGCGGAGCGCATCTCACGCAATTCAACAACTGATAATACGAGCTTTCGGGCAGGGTTTAATATTGATGGTCATACTGTTTTACTGGAGTTTACCCCAAACAGCGTGTTAAGCCCGTTTAAACTCCCTGCTTTTGTCTGCCCGAACCCTCAGGTTTTTAAAGCAGCATGATCAATCGCCCCACTTCAAACTGAATATAAGCTGAAGATACCATGAACATTGATACCTTACTTGCCCCAATCAGTGCGGAGTCACCCTGTGGGGAATACCTCGAATATGATGGTGAATTTCTGGCATTAGAACAAATCTTAATCGAAAAACCGGAGCAGCAATTTGGTGATGTACTGATTCCGGCCGAACCGCCCAACTGGATAGAAGTTGAAAAACACGCTACTCAACTGTTTTCCCGCTCTAAAGATCTACGCATTATCATTGCCCTTACTCAGTCATGGCTGAACATTCGGGGGTTGTCTGGTTATGCCGACGGGCTGGGTTTACTCCGTCAGACTCTGGAGCGTTATTGGGAAGAAGTATGGCCAAAACTGGAATTCGACGGGGAATATGATTTTTTACTTCGATTAAACACATTGGCAGCCATTGAAGATGGTTCACCCTGTACGATAAAAGCTCAGCGTACCGTTATTCTGAAAAGTGTTTCGAAGGAATTATCTTTGCAGGAAGTTTGTTCACTCCTTAATGGCACGGTAACAGAAATCAAAGGTTATACAGGTGGGCGTACCAGATTAATAGATGAATTGAGGCAACAGACCAATAACCCTGAAATTATGGCAATGATAGCCATTCGTGAGCATCTTACCGCCCTGACGGATATTATTCGCCATCATTTATCCAATAATCACATACCCGAACTGCCACAATTCCTGAAACAGCTGGATACAATTATTGAATTTTGTCCCATTCATAATGCAGGAATAGATATTTCAGAGAATGCTGCCAATACAGAATTACCCGGATCGGTTCCGTCGATAAAACAGAAAACATCTACAGAACAGATAACTTCACCATCAACAACCATTACCAGCCCGGAAAAAATGCCATCATTCTATTGGCATGAAACTGAGGCCAGTAACCGCGATGAAGCACGCATTTTATTGGAAAAAGCTAAAGCTTATTTTCTAAAGTACGAGCCAAGCCACCCGGCTCCAATGATGATTGATCGCATTCAGCGGCTAATTGACCGCGATTTTATGAAGATTATTCACGATCTTTCACCAGAAAGCGTAAGTCAGCTCGAAATCGTTTTTGGGCGCTTAAACAACCCTGATGTGGATTAATCACTGCTTATTTTATACCCAATGGGTTTCGACTTACTCATTTATCTATCTAGCCAATAATGGAGAATTTGTCATGAAGTCCAGCGGACAAAAGTTTATAGCCCGAAATCGTGCTCCCCGAGTACAGATTGAATACGATGTTGAACTTTACGGCTCGGAAAAAGTGGTTCAATTACCCTTTGTCATGGGAGTTATGGCTGATTTGGCAGGAAAACCTTTAGAAGCCTTACCTGACATCAATAACCGCAAATTTCTGGAAATTGACGTTGACAACTTTGATGAGCGCATGAATTCAATAAAACCCCGTGTAGCCTTTCAGGTTGATAATACCCTGACGGGTGATGGCAAATTGAATGTTGAGTTATCGTTTGAAAATATGACGGATTTTCAGCCAGATGCCATAGCTAAAAAAATAGAGCCCTTGGCTAAATTGCTGGAAGCCCGTATTCAGTTGGCAAATCTGCTGTCTTATATGGACGGTAAAAACGGCGCAGAGAAACTGATTTCCGAAATATTGCAAAATCCCGCTCTACTGAAATCGTTGGCGGAAACGCCAAATCCTGAAGATACCGTTTCGGGAGATGGCACTGAAGATGTTAAGGAGTAATTGATGAGCGCAACTGAACAAGACACTCAGGTGCAACAGGGGCAGGCATCGAAAGAATATACCCCTGATGAATTAAGCACCTTGCTGGATAAGGAATTTCGTCCGCAAAGTGATCATACCCGCAATGCAGTTGAAAATGCGGTGAAAACGCTGGCACAGCAAGCACTGGAAAATACGGTGACTGTCTCTGGTGATACTTATCGTACCATTCAGTCATTGATTGCTGAAATCGATTCCAAAATCTCACAGCAGATGAATCATATTTTGCACCATGAGGAATTCCAGAAACTGGAAGGCGCCTGGCGTGGTTTGCATCATCTGATCAATAACACAGAAACCGATGAAATGTTGAAAATCCGTGTGATGTGCCTTTCCAAAAAGGAGCTGAGCAACACACTGAAACGTTTCAAAGGAGTTAGTTGGGATCAAAGCCCGATTTTCAAAAAAATCTATGAAGCGGAATACGGTCAGTTTGGTGGTGAACCATTCGGCTGTCTGGTGGGGGATTACTATTTCGACCACACGGCACCGGATGTTGAGCTTTTGCGCCAAATGGCACAAGTTAGCGCAGCAGCACACTGCCCGTTCATTTCAGGCGCATCGCCAAGTGTGATGCAGATGGAATCCTGGCAGGAATTAGCCAATCCCAGAGATCTGACAAAGATTTTCCAAAATACTGAATATGCGCCCTGGCGCAGTTTACGCGAATCGGAAGACGTGCGTTATATCGGTTTAGCACTGCCACGTTTCCTTTCCCGTTTACCCTACGGCGCCCTTACAAATCCCGTTGATAATTTCAATTTTGAGGAAAACACGGAAGGCCCGACGCATAGCAACTACACTTGGTCAAATGCAGCTTATGCCATGGCGGTGAATATTAACCGCTCGTTTAAACTGTATGGCTGGTGTACCTCTATTCGCGGCGTAGAATCTGGCGGTATTGTGGAAAATCTTCCTTGCTACACGTTTCCCTCTGATGATGGCGGTGTAGATATGAAGTGCCCCACCGAAATTGCCATCAGCGATCGCCGCGAGGCAGAATTAGCAAAAAATGGTTTCATTCCATTATTGCATCGTAAAAACACCGATATGGCTGCCTTTATTGGTGCTCAGTCACTGCAAAAACCATCCGAATACTACGATCCTGATGCCACTGCCAATGCTAACCTTTCAGCACGCCTGCCCTACTTATTCGCCTGCTGTCGTTTTGCCCACTACCTGAAATGTATCGTGCGCGACAAAATAGGCAGTTTCCAAGAACGTGCTGATATGGAACGCTGGCTTAATGATTGGATTACAAATTACGTGGATGGTGATCCTGTCAACTCGTCACAAGGAACCAAAGCGAGAAAACCGCTGGCGGCCGCAGAGGTTCAGGTAGAAGAAGTCGAGAGCAACCCGGGATATTACCAGGCTAAATTTTTCCTGCGTCCTCATTATCAGCTAGAAGGTTTGACCGTTTCCCTACGTCTGGTTTCAAAACTTCCTTCATTAAAAGGAGCATAACGCAACATTAGACATCATGCTTTCTAAACAATAACCCATCCCTAATCTTCAGACAGCAATACACATATCTCTTTATAACCCCAATATTCATTTATTGGACTCAGCTAAACTTTATTAATTAAGGTGAAAAATTATGTCTACTGCATCAGGCATTGATGCCTACATTCAATTTAAAGGTGTTTCAGGCGAAGCAGGTGATAAAGACTTCAAGGACTGGACAGCCGTTAAGTCATTCTCTCTTCAACTGGCTAACCGCGTTAACCACGAAAATCAGGGCACCGGACTGGGTGCCGGTATTGTAGATGTTTCTGGCTTAACTCTGGAGCTTCTGTTTGATAAATCAGCCGTTACCCTGCGCCAATATATCGTCAAAGGGACACACATTAAAGAAGCTACACTTAAAGTACGTCGCCAAGGGGGAAAACAACAAGATTGGTATAAGTTAGTTCTGTCAAATGCCTTAATCGCAGATTCCCTCCTGACATACGGAGCGAACGGCTTCTCTTCTTCATTAGTTGTAGCCTTTCAAAAACATAAAGAAAGTTACTTTTCTCAAGAATTTGCTTCGGGTGCTAAAGGTGCTGAAGTTAGTTACGATTGGGATTCTTACACTAATCAAGTCGGCTGATACACATATAAACCACATCAATAACTCCCCTCAGGATACCCTGAGGGGAGTTACTCCATCAACAATAGGTATCCGTGATTATGCGATTCACCATTGTCAAAAACACGAGTACAAGCCAGCCTCCACAACAGAGTCATGATTTTCTTCCTCCCGGTGGCACTATCGGCCGCAGCGCAGATAATAACTGGTGTTTACCCGATGAAGATCTGGTTATTGCCCGATTGCAAGCTATTGTATCCATTTCTGCTGATGGAGAATGCCGGATTAACAATCAGGGTTCTGCATCCGATATTTTACTGAATATGATACCGTTGGCACCTGATCGGCAGGTTGAAATTCGTGATGGTGATGTGCTGAATATCGGCAAATATCAAATCCAGATCATTGATGTAAAGAAGAGTTCACCATCTCGGGCCGCCGACCTGACAAATAGTGATAACCAACAACCGAATGCGAATAAATCAAGAATTCCCAACGAAGTTTGGGACGATCTTGAGCAAATTCTTACGACATCCAATCCCTCGTCTCCTTCAGATCTGCATCAGGCAGCACCAAACACACAGAGATTGAACGATAATCATCCTCTGGTAAGAGAACAGCAGCATAAGGAGCGGAATCCGATTGACCCTTTAGCGCAGATGGAAACGACAACCGTCCTTGAAACGCTACAGTTACGGGCGACAGATCCCATTGCTATGTTCGATTCAGATACGACTTTCCAGCGAGAAAATATCCTGAATGATCATACTCCTACAACGTTGTTGCAACGTAACGAACCAGATGGCAATCAAGATGAAGATAAAAAGGAAGTGGACCCACTGACATTGTTTGATAACGAACAAATCAGCCCCCGACAACATGCCAAAAATAATGATGATCCCCTGAACATGTTGTTGGATAATGCAGCCCCGCTAAATTCTTTGGATGGCACAATTACTTCTGATGTTTCTGAACCTCAATTTATTCCCGAATCAGACCCTGTACCGGCATATACAAAAACACAACTATTTACGCCAGAGACTCCCTCGCCGCCACTTTTCGAACAAGAAAAACCCAAACAAGAAACAACTAAGGCACAGATAAAGAACCCCATAGAAGAAATTCTCCATAATCATCAGGACACGTCTCACCATCAAAACACGACTCACCATCAAAACACTTTCCATCATCAAAACAACGAATCCATATTGGAAGGAAAATTGCTGGCGGCCTTGCTGGATGGCATGGGGCTGAAAGATTTCCACAGAGTGCAATTTGATGAACACCACATGTACCAATTAGGGCAACTGGTCAGTCAATTATCTCAAGGCATTGTGGTACTTAACGCCTCACGCAATTTACTTAAACGCAAAGCAGATGCAGACATACCCCAAATGCAATCAGAGGCAAATAATCCATTTAAACTTTTACCTTCGGGTCAATCTATTTTGGCACTGATATTTGGCGGTCATATGCCCGGGTTTATGCCACTTGAGCAGGCAACCCGCGATGTTCTGATCGAATTACAGGCCCATCAGTTGGGGATGATTGCGGGGATACGTGCCAATGTGGCAGACATATTGCAATTATTCCACCCCGTTCTTCTTGAACAAAAAGCACAGAGTGAAGGGTGTTTACCCCGTTTGTCTCTATCGTCAACCTACAAAGCATCAATGTGGGATTACCTCATCAAATATTATCAAACAACCGCCAGTGAGCTTGAACAGGATTCTGTCCTGTTTGGCGAAGGCTTTCTGCAAGCCTATGAAGCAGAAGTTAATCGGTATAAAGACTTCCAAGACAGGGCCCAAAAATAACGTTTATCGCTGACCATTTTCTCATCACTCCCCCATTATCCTGACGATCAATAGGTAACCCATGAATGACAATATCACTTTGCTGCATGGTGGTTATCGTAGCCGGAATAAAGCGGCGCGTATTACCGCCAAAGATAGAATGCAGCCCCTTTTGCTGGATAAGCTCACGGATAACGAACCGGATAAAAAACAAGAAGCTATCAACAGTTATCTTCTGTCACACAGTGCCTTGCGACAAAGTGTCCTGAGAGATTTACAATGGTTACTCAATAGTATCAATAGTGAATCAGATCAGGATTTAAGCCCATTTCCGGAGATCCTTCGTTCTGTTTATAACTTTGGTCTGCCTCCTCTGGCGGGTAAGTACATGTCAGGAATAGAATGGGAAGATATTCAGCACAGAATCACCAGGGCCATTCACATATTCGAACCACGTATCATCCCCGATGAGCTTGAGATAAATTGTATTTCCGATACCCATTCACTGACTTTATACAACACCTTATCCATAGAAATAAAAGGGTTTTTGTGGTGTGCTCCCTGGCCACTCGAATTCCTATTCCGCAGTGATATCGATCTGGAAAATGGTTACTTCACCATACGAGAAGCCGGATAACGTTAAGATAAAGACAACTTAAGAGGGGTGGCCATGGACAGTAAACTGCTTGAGTACTATAACCGTGAATTGGTGTATTTGCGTGAAATGGGCAAAGAATTTGCCGAACGTTATCCGAAAGTCGCCAATCGTCTGGGAATGCATGGTATCGATGTTGTCGATCCCTATGTTGAACGTCTTATGGAAGGCTTTGCTTTTCTGACCTCCCGCATCCAATTAAAAATGGATGCTGAATTTCCGCATTTTTCCGAGCATTTACTGGAGATGCTATATCCTAATTATCTGTCTCCGACTCCTTCAATGGCGATTGTCGAACTCCAGCCTGATACCAGCAAGGGGGATATCAGTCATGGGTTTTTAGTGCCACGTGGAACTATCATGCACTGCCAAACGCTGAAAAAGGACGGCATTACTTTTCACTACGCCACCACTCAAGATGTCACCTTACAACCGTTACATCTGCAACATGTGGAACTTGGCAAAATTCCGGCCAATCTTCCACTGGTGGCACTAAACCTTCACCAATACGGTGCCGTCAGCGCCCTGCGCATTCATCTGAAATGCCAGGAAAAATTTTTCCTTAATGAACTGGCGCTTAACAAGCTGGTATTTTTTCTTTCAGGGCCAGATATTCAATCCCAACAGTTGTTGGAACTGATTATGGAACATTCCGTTGGCATGGTATGTAAGACGCTTGGTGACACCCCGCAATATCAGGTTTTACCCGATATTTTTCCACATCATGAGGGATTTGATGATGACCAGTCATTGCTCCCTAACGATCCCCGTAATTTCAGCGGATACCGGCAACTTCAGGAATATTTTACTTTTCCGGCACGTTTTCAATTCTTTAGTATCAGCGGCATGGGATCTTTACTGAAACAAACTGAAGAAAAGAATGAATTTGAACTGATTCTGCTGTTGAATAAAGTCGATGCTGATCTGGAACGCCTGATAGATGCCTCTTACCTGACCTTAAACAGTACGCCTGTCATTAATTTATTTCCCAAAGTCACTGAACGTGTCACAGTGGAAGAAAATTCCAATGAATATCATTTGGTTGTTGATAATACCCGCCCTCTGGATTACGAAATTTTTTCGGTACAACGTCTGCGCGGCGTTGATATCACCCATAAAGAAACGCGAGTATTCAGGCCCTTCTGGTCTACTTTCAGTGATGATAAAAACAACTATGGTGCTTATTTTTCCTTGCGCCGTGATCCCCGTATTTTATCTGAACAAGCCCGCCAATACGGGACGCGATCCAGTTATGTTGGTACAGAAACTTTTGTTTCCATTGTTGATGAACAACACTCTCCATGGCCCAATAAGCTAAAATTCCTGACTGCCGATATCATGTGCACCAACCGTGATTTGTCTGCGATGCTGCGCCAACAAGATCTCGACAACTTTGCCATGCTGGATTCCATTCCCATCAATAAGATTATGTTTCTCAAAAGGCCAACCGCCCCACGCCCGGCCCTGGCGCAAGGTTCAGCCTCCTGGAACTTAATCAGTCAACTTCAACTTAATTACTCGCACTTCATGGACAAAAATGACGAAAAAGGCACTCAAGCATTACGGCAATTGTTAAGTCTGTATGCCAACCTTGCAGAGCCAGCTATCATCCGCCAGATTAATGGCATTCGCCATTGCTCATTAAAAACCATTTATCGACGGGTTCCTGTGCCCGGCCCGATAGTTTTTGCCCGTGGCGTCAGTATTCGGTTGGAAGTGAATGAACAGGAATTTGCAGGCACCAGCCCTTGGCTGTTAGGCAGTGTACTGGAAAAGCTCTTCTCTAATCTGGTAACCATGAATTCCTTTACCGAAATGACATTGTATAGCCAGCAACGTGGCAATATCGGTTTTTGGCCTGCCCAGATGGGTAATAAGAAATTGATATAAAAGACAAAATGAATATGAGTCAAGAAAACGCCATCTCCATTCATCGTATATGTCGCTTACCGGATGATTTTTGGAAGCAGCTCACCCAGACACCGTGGCAATTCGATTTATTCCAAACCCTACGCCGGATAGATGCCCAATCCGGGGAATATTACATGCTCGGGTCTTCCCCGTTGCCAAAATACGAACTCTTGCGGTTAGGGCAAAAAGCATCCATGATTTTCGCGCCATCGACCATATCTGAGGTCAAACAACGGGAGAATTCAAAACTCTATGATATGTTGATTTACAGTTTCGGTTTATTTGGCCCCAATGGGCCATTACCATTACACATGACCGAATATACCTATGCACGGCAATATAATTTTCAAGACACTACCCTGAACGCATTTACCAATCTATTTCATCATAGATTAATCCTGTTATTCTACCGCGCCTGGGCCAATGCCCAACCAACCGTATCACTAGACCGTCAGGATAACCAACGCTTTTGCCATTATCTTTCCTGCCTGATAGGTATGGGATTGTCCGCTCAGAAAAAAACAGACTCGATTAGTGAACATGCCCGTTATTCACTCTCTGGTCACCTTTCCCGTCCGGGGCATAACGCAGAAGGACTGGCAAAGATACTGTTCGGTTATTTCAATATTCCGCTGAAAATTATCCAAAATATCCCTCAATGGCTAGAAATCGGAGTACCCGATCAGGCTCAGTTAAGTACCGGACGCAATATGCCCCGTTTAGGTATTTCTGCCTTTTTAGGGACGGCCCTGTACGATATCCAACATAAATTTCGCATTGAACTGGGCCCGTTAAGAATGGCTGAATATGGCATGTTCTTGCCGGGAGGGCCAAAATCACAACAATTACGTGACTGGGTTTATCAATATCTGGGGATTGAATACGCATGGGATGTTCGCTTGATACTCCATCAATCTGATATAAAAGGAATTCATTTATCAGAACCGACAAAATTGGGCCTGAACAGTTGGCTCGGCAAAATTGAACAGCCAGCCCATCGCGGAGACCTGCTCTATAACTCAGAGTACTTAATTGCTTCTTAGCGCACTTCCTGTTTCCACACTATCTCTACATTATTCCCACACGCATAACTTCTGTTAACAATAAGCTACGGATTATATCCTATGTCAGAAATCAGCCGTTCTGTCCTCTTTGGCAAACTTAACCGTGTTTTATTCACCTCTTTGGAAAATGCCACAACCTTTTGCAAATTACGCGGCAATCCTTATGTCGAATTAGTACATTGGTTGCATCAACTCATGCAGCAACAAAATAGTGACTTACGGCAACTTATCCGCCATTTTGCGCTGGATGAATCCGCACTGACTAAAGATATTGTTACAGCACTGGATCGCTTGCCACGTGGAGCCAGTGCCATCTCTGATCTTTCTGAGCATATTGATAATGCTGTAGAACGCGCCTGGGTATACGGCTCACTTAAATTTGGCGTGAATGAGATTCGCAGTGCACATTTGCTGACAGGCATATTGAAAACCTTTAACTTACGCAATGTATTGAAATCCATTTCTCCTCAGTTTGATCGCATTAATGCGGATATTCTGCTCGACAATCTCAATGAAATTTGCAGTGAAAGCGATGAATCTCAGGTAAATACATCACCATCAGATGTACAGGGAACCACTTCACAGGCAGGGGAAAAATCGTCATTACAGCAATCGGCATTACAACAATATGGGCAAGAATTGACTGCCCGTGCACGTAACGGTGAAATGGACCCCGTATCCGGACGTGATGAAGAAATTCGTCAAATCGTTGATATTCTCATGCGCCGCCGTCAAAACAACCCTCTATTAACGGGTGAAGCTGGCGTTGGCAAAACCGCTGTCATTGAAGGATTGGCATTAAGGATTGTCGCAGGCGAAGTTCCACCACCTTTGCGCAATGTCCAGCTTTGGCTGTTGGACATCGGAATGCTACAGGCAGGGGCCAGCGTCAAAGGCGAATTCGAATCTCGTTTACGTAAAGTGATTGATGAAGTGCAATCCAGCCCAATTCCGATCATTTTGTTCATTGATGAAATCCATACCTTAATTGGGGCTGGCGGGCAACAAGGAACCGGAGATGCTGCCAATCTGTTGAAACCTGCGTTAGCACGTGGTCAATTACGTACTCTTGGTGCCACTACTTGGTCTGAATATAAAAAATATATCGAAAAAGATCCTGCCCTAACCCGCCGGTTTCAAGTGGTTCAGGTTCATGAGCCTGATGAAACCAAAGCACTGCTCATGCTACGCAGCCTGATCCATCCTTTGGAGCAACATCATCACGTACTTTTGCTGGATGAAGCCGTTGAAGCTGCCGTTCGCCTTTCACATCGCTATATCCCTGCCCGCCAATTACCGGATAAGGCGGTGGCCCTGCTCGATACCGCTTGCGCCAGAGTTGCTGTCAGCCAACATGCAGAACCGCCGCAACTGGAAAATTGTCGTCACCGCATAGAAGCATTGCAAATTGAATTGGACATTGCTGAACGAGAATCCAAAGTCGGTATCGGTGATCAACAACGTTCAGAAACTATTCTTAGTGAACTATCGACCTTGGAAGAACAAAGAACGCAGTTGCAAGAGCGCTGGGAACAGGAACTTTTATTGATCAATAAAATTATTCATCTGCGAATGGAATTACACGAAGAGCAGCATGATGAATTTGAGACAAAACACGCTGAACTGTCAGAATTACAACAACAATTGAAAACGTTGCAAGGAGAAGAACCCCTTATCTTTGCTGCCGTAGATGATAATGTTGTTTCTTCAGTTGTTTCAGACTGGACCGGCATCCCTCTCAACCGGATGGTAAAAGACGAAATTGATGCCGTATTACGGTTGGCTGACACACTCAGCCAGCGCGTCATCGGTCAGTATCATGGGTTAGAGTTAATCGCTAAACGTGTACGCACTTCACGCGCCAAACTGGATGATCCCAATAAACCGGTCGGTGTATTCATGTTATGCGGCCCTTCTGGCGTGGGTAAAACTGAAACGGCACTCGCCCTTGCAGAAACGCTGTATGGCGGAGAACAAAACCTCATCACCATCAATATGAGTGAATTTCAGGAAGCACATACGGTATCGACCCTGAAAGGGGCTCCGCCCGGTTATGTCGGTTATGGTGAAGGTGGTGTGCTGACTGAAGCTGTCCGACGCCGTCCCTACAGTGTGGTATTGTTGGATGAAATAGAAAAAGCGCATCCCGATGTCCATGAAATTTTCTTCCAGGTTTTTGATAAAGGCTGGATGGAAGATGGAGAGGGACGCCACATTGATTTTCGCAATACCATCATTATCCTGACATCCAATGTCGGTGCTGATTTAGTCAGCACATTCTGTACTCAACAGGACACTATCCCAGAGCCAGATGAACTCAGCACTGCATTGCGTAAGCCATTACTGAACGTGTTTCCTGCGGCCCTGCTGGGGCGATTGCTGGTCATTCCTTACTATCCATTAAGTGATGAAGTGATGACCAATATTGTGCACCTGCAATTGGGAAGAATTAAAAAACGCCTATTGGAAAATCATGGCATTACAGCGACATTTGATGATGCAATGGTTGAGCATATCGTCAGCAGGTGTACAGAAATTGAATCGGGTGGGCGCATGGTTGATGCTATCCTGACAAATACTTTGCTACCACAAATCAGCCGGCAACTGCTTTTTGCCAGTGCCCACGATGAACACTATCGTCAATTGCAAGTATCCCTTGAGCAAGGTGAGTTTCAATTTCAGTTCACTGATTAAACAGCTAATCAAAACCACCTATCCTGTAGAATATTTCTGACTTATAACCCAACATCCCATAAGTGATCAGTCAGTGCTGTCAGTATATGATCTTGCCAAATGCCATCAATCATTAAGTAATTCCTGGCATAACCTTCCTGTTCGAAACCGAGCTTCTTGAGTAGGTTTCCACTGCGATGGTTATGCGGCATATAATTAGCCATAATCCGATGCATTTTCTGATAGCGCTGCATATAACGAATTGCCGGTAACAACGCTTCGTGCATTAACCCCTGTCCCTGCCATTTTTCACCTAAAGAATAACCAAGATAACAGGAATGAAATGCTCCACGCATAATATTGGTGAAATTAGCCACGCCCATGACTTCATTTTCACCTGGGTCTAATAACAGGAAATTAAATGTCGCCTCCTTCCGTTGCAATTCCGCAATATAACTCAATCTATTTGTCCACCCCGAAGGTTGATAAAAACTACCATCCCTCGTTGGTTCCCATGGCTTAAGAAAATCTTTATTTTCTGCATAATATTCAGCCAGCCGATAAGCATCCCGTTCATACACCAGACGAACGACCATTCTATCCGTAATAAAGCGAATTTTGGGTGATGCAGAACGATAACCAAACATGCCCTCTCCTGATATTTATCTTGAAAAATTCTTCAATAATTTAGCTTTTATAGAAATAATAATCACCCTCTTACGATAAAAAAATATCATCTATATCCCCCTACCTTAAAGGTCAAATTAAGTCCAAAATAATAAAAAATCACATTTATTTTTTCATATTTCAATGGTGCAAAATGTCATTAGTTTCACAAGCACGCAGCTTGGGTAAATATTTTCTTTTATTGGATAATTTATTAGTTGTTTTAGGATTTTTCGTTGTTTTTCCCCTGATTTCAATTCGTTTCGTCGAACAAACGGGTTGGGCCGCGGTTATCGTGGGCTTGGCTCTGGGCCTGCGTCAGCTTGTACAACAAGGATTGGGTATTTTTGGCGGTGCTATTGCAGACAGGTTCGGTGCCAAGCCAATGATTGTTACCGGCATGTTATTGCGGGCATTGGGCTTTGCCCTGATGGCAATCGCTTCTGAGCCTTGGATATTGATTTTTTCCTGTGTCTTATCGGGATTGGGCGGAACATTATTTGATCCTCCGAGAGCGGCACTGATCATTAAATTGACCCGTCCCCATGAACGAGGACGCTTTTATTCGCTCTTACTGATGCAGGACAGTGCAGGAGCCGTCATTGGTGCACTGATAGGAAGCTGGTTGCTGCAATATAATTTCAATATCGTCTGTTGGATTGGTGCAGCGGTGTTTGTGCTCGCCGCCTTATTTAATGCCTGGCTCCTGCCTGCATACCGTATATCAACAACCCGGACCCCCATCAAAGAAGGTATGGGTCGTGTCATCAAAGATCGTCGGTTCTTTTACTATGTGCTGACGTTGACCGGTTATTTTATTTTGTCAGTACAAGTCATGTTGATGTTCCCGATCATTATCCATGAAATTTCCGGTACGGCGACTGCCGTTAAGTGGATGTATGCTATTGAAGCAGTGATTTCCCTGACTCTGCTCTATCCCATCGCGCGCTGGAGTGAAAAATATTTTCGGCAGGAACAGCGCTTGATGGCTGGCTTGTTTTTAATGAGTATCTGCATGTTCCCGATCGGTTGGGTCAGTCAATTGCATCTCATATTTGGTTTAATAAGCTTATTCTATCTGGGGATGGTGACAGCAGAACCTGCCCGTGAAACATTGAGTGCGTCACTGGCTGATCCCCGCGCCCGTGGCAGTTATATGGGATTCAGTCGGCTGGGGCTGGCGCTGGGCGGCGCTTTCGGTTATACCGGCGGTGGATGGCTCTATGATACAGGCAAGAACTTGGATATGCCGCAATTACCGTGGCTTTTGCTGGGATTAGCGGGATTAATAACTATTTATGCCCTGAATCGCCAATTCAATCAGAAGAAGATTGAACCTGTCATGATTAACAGACATTAATTACACAGTTAA
The DNA here is from genome assembly GCF_037996725.1 of Xenorhabdus entomophaga. NCBI lineage: Bacteria > Pseudomonadati > Pseudomonadota > Gammaproteobacteria > Enterobacterales > Morganellaceae > Xenorhabdus > Xenorhabdus entomophaga. Next base: position 16,287 of record NZ_JBBMXH010000007.1, on the reverse strand, counting down.
TCGTGTAAAATCTGCCTGTTGAAAATAAAAGGAGACAACATGAGAAGATTTTTCTTAGGCACAGTATTGGTACTGGTGGGTTTAATCAGCGGCTGTGATCAATTCAAGGAAGTCAGCATCAGCGAAAGTTTACTTAATGACTATTTATTAAAAAAAGTTCATTATCAAAAGCAAATCAGTATCCCCGGGGTAGCCCAAGCCAATATCACATTGGGTGATTTAACCAGTCAGGTGGGTCGTCAAGATCCAGAAAAAATTGAACTATCAACCCAAGCAAAAGTTCAATTGGTGAGTTTGCTGGGAGCGACTCAGGCTGACATGAAACTGATTATCAGAGCTAAGCCGGTATTCAATGCAGAAAAAAAGGCTATTTTCATTAAAAACTTAGAGGTCGTCGACTACCAGACAACGCCAGAAAAAGCCGCCATTCCGATTAAGGCTTTGATGCCTTACTTGAATACTTCGTTGAGCGAATTCTTTGATATTCATCCGGTCTATGTGCTAAATCCGGAAAAAAGCAAAGCTGAAGCTGCTGCTGTAACATTAGCCAAAGGGTTAGAAGTTAAGCCTGGAAAACTGGTTATCAGTTTGACTGATAAATAATTTTTATTACCAAAAAAATTATAAAGGCAATTTATTAATTAATTGCCTTTATCTTATCTTTCAGTTAACCGCGGATTTATCTATTAAGCTTGTCTTTTAAAACAGGCGCTAAATCGATAAAGTGACATTGTCACTCAGATTCAAGCTCTTCACGCAACGCCTGCAATGCTTCGCGAGTGACAATCGCTAAAGTCCGATAAAAACCACTGGTTGCATGGGCTTCAACTTTACCGAGAAATTGCCCACACCAAGGTAACAAGTACTCATCAAACAAGGTAATTTGAGCCTGAACTTCGTCTTCCGCCGCCTGATCTTCCAACCATGAAGCAGCCAACAATAAAGAACCAAATTGATCAGCAGGCGTTTCAGACAAAGGCATACCCCGCTCTGCTAAAAACTGACGGACTTCACTTTCTTCTTCATCAGTATAATCAGAACGGCAAACGGGTACGCCAGCAGACTCCCCAATAAACAGAGATTGATAATCCGCTTCAATCACCGATAATTCACTGTGTTGCTGTAATCGCTCCAGTAATTCGTCCTGTTCCAAAGGCCATGCCTGTTTCAGTTTCCCCTCTGCAATCATGGCAATCAAAGGTTGCAGAACAGGATCTTGTGGTGCACGGTTAAATAATGTTCCCAAAATACGGCAAACAATCGAAAATTCATTCATGATTTCATCCAATCTCAATAACTTACTTAATAATAAATACGGTTATTGTCCCTAATCGTCTGCCTTGCTGTAAAGCAACTTGTTAGTAGCCACGAGCTATATCAACGAGACCAGTAGGTGACTCTCCATTTTCGATTCGTTGAATATTCTCACAAATCGCATCCATGGCCTTATCAGGAATGGTAATCGCCGCAATATGTGGAGTGATATTAATACGCGGATGAGTCCAGAAAGGATGAAGATTTGATAATGGCTCCTTAATAAATACGTCAAGCGTTGCACCAGCGACATAGCCTTCATCAATAGCAGTCAATAAATCCTGTTCGATGAGCTGAACACCTCGTGCCACGTTAATCACATATGAGCCAGATTTTAACTGACTAAATAATGAAAAATTGAGGATACCATGAGTTTCCGGCGTATTTGGCAGAATATTAATCAACACCTTGCATTCAGAAAGAAAATCATTTAGCTGCCCTTCTCCGTAAAAGCTTTCAACATTATCGATTTGTTTTGGAGTACGGCTCCAGCAACGAACGTTGAAATCAAATTCCCGTAATTTCTCAATAACACTCAGCCCTAAAACCCCTGCCCCTAAGACACCGATAACAAACTTTTCCCGGTCATGGGGAGCCACTGGCTTCCAAATGCGCTGCTCCTGAAATTGTTTATATTCGTCCATGCGGCGGAAATAGTATAAAACGGCATTAACGACATATTCCTGCATCTGCCGGGCCATTCCTGTATCTTCAAGGCGTATTAGTGGAACCCCCGCAGGCAGCGTGCCCGGATTTTCCGACTCTTGTTTAAGGATGGCATCCACACCCGCGCCAAGTGCAAATATGCCTTTTATGTTCTGACGATTTGCTAACATTTCATGGGGGGGTAACCAGGCTAGTGCATAATCAGCGGGAGCATCATCACCATGAACCCACTGCCGGACTTTAGCTTCAGGTAATCTGGTTTGTATTCCTTGAATCCATTTATCAGCGTTAAAATTAAAGGAAGGGTGATAAAAAATAATGTTCATAAAATCTCATTCCTTTTTGTATTTCTAATAGGGTTAACCTATTGCCGGAAGGTTGCAAGCTTCCGGTGGAAAGACAGGAATGAAAATATTAATAATGTTATCTGCTTAACATATTTGCCATGGTTCGTTGCAGAAAAAGTGCATTCACTTTCATAATTGATTGCCAAGCATGCAAATTGTTTTTTATTTGTCTAATCAATCAAAAAGCCGGAAAAAATCATCACAACCCTGTTGACGCCTGCTCTGCTTTTCCCTATAGTAGCGCCCCGTTGCAGCGATGAACTTAAACGAGTTAACTGCAATAACAAAATATGGTGAGGTGTCCGAGAGGCTGAAGGAGCACGCCTGGAAAGTGTGTATACGTGAAAACGTATCGAGGGTTCGAATCCCTCCCTCACCGCCATATTCTTTGAAAGAGCCTGAACAAAACGCTCAGGCTTTTTTTTAGTGCATTCACAATCAAAAATGATTGGGCATGTAGCAAAAGGTACTCTTATAGAGTACTGCAAAAACAAAATTTGGTGAGGTGTCCGAGAGGCTGAAGGAGCACGCCTGGAAAGTGTGTATACGTGAAAACGTATCGAGGGTTCGAATCCCTCCCTCACCGCCATTTTATACGTGAAAGCCCGAACTTATGTTCGGGCTTTTTGCGTTTAAACCCCTACCAATTTATATCCCCCTAAACAAAGACACACCCAGCAACTTATTATGTGAATACAGGGAACATAAAATTATCTCACTGCCTATTTTTAAGGTTGTTTCTGTAATAATGGATAAATAAATTCAGTGTCCCGCCCCAAAAAACGCCATCAGACAAACCGCTTATAAAACCAAACATCAGATTAAAATTGAAAGAATGTAACTTCCTTTTCTTAATCTAGGTTGGTTTTTCCATAATACCCATCCTACAACACCTCCCGCCAATATCCCCAATATAAACATTAATAATGCAACATTTGTAAATACTGTCTCATTCAATACATTGTAACCACCCCATATAAAAAACAATATTGGTAAAAAGAACAAACGTTCAATTCTCATTTTCCTGTCATATAACGCATTGACACCTCGTTTAATTAAAAAAGCAAATAAAATCCAAACCCAGAGTGGCGTATCTTTCAAAATGGTCAGAATCGACATATCACCTCCCTTTATCATATTGCTGATAAAATGATTAATGATTTAAATAAAATAGACCATTATTCACACTTATTCACCAATAATGGTTATGAAAATCAGGTTTAATATAATATGAAGAAAATAAATCATCCTGTTATCATTACCTTATAAGTCCACCTTAAAGATTACATAAAGAAAATATATCAATATGAAATTAGTTTCGCTTATTATCTAAATTAGACCAAAAAAATACAATACAAGAGGAAAATCATGACATTTTTAGGAATTGTTAGTCATAAAGAACATAAAAAATGGCAATATCCAACACCATTTTTACCTTACTTTCATTTTTATGAAATCCACGAATCTAAACCAATAAATGCGCCTGCCAGAGAAATAATCCAAGCAGTGAAGAAATTTGATACCTCAGATGATATATTTACCAATGCGTTGATAAACATTAGAAGTCTGCCTATTTATTTACTGGGAAAGCTAACAAATAGTAAAAAATTCCAGCATCATGATTTTGGTTTAGAAACATTCACTATACTAAATGAAAATGATCATGAGATATCCATGGGGTTAACGGGTCGGTTCTGGCAAGCTAATTTGGGCGTTATACATCAGCCTGATTGTGAATCGTTTATGAGTTTTAATGATGACACATCCGCTAAACTAGTATTGCGTTTTTTGACCAAAGAATATCCCGATGGTTATCGCTCATTAGTTACGGAAACATTTATTTTTTGTCCCAACAAGAAAACACAAAAGATATGCACTTTATATTGGTTTGCCATAAGACCAGCCAGTGGATTTATCCGAAAAAGAATGCTATCAACAATAGTTAGAAAGTTCAAAAATTTTAATCGTGCAGAATAATAGTCTGAAAGACTACAGGCCTGAGACACAATTACGCTTTTAGCAAAAAATGCAATCGTGTATATCTCAGGCATGATTAATTTAGCAACCTATACTCTTCGTCTTTCAAGTTGCCTCTTTGTTAGCTGCGCTCATTCACCCCGGTCACATAGTTATCTATGCTCCCGGGATTCATTCCCTTGCCGCCGCGACGCATCTTGAAATCCATTGGGTATAAATCTAATTTGATAAAAACTCTTTCAAAAATGGTATCAACAACTCTGGTTTTTCTTCATGGGGCGAATGTCTCGTAAAAGGAATATTCAAAAAACAAGAATGCGTGACTTTATCGGCTAATTCCGCTGAATTGCTACGAGAAACCAAGCTATCATTATCTCCCCGAACCACCAGCAATTTACACGTTATTCTGCTGATAGTTTCATTGGGGTAACCGCTCTCACTATCATCAAGCCACATAGGAACAATACTGCTGAACAATTTGTTGAAATCTGCTTTTGGGTTCAGTCTATGATAACTTTCATAGCTATCAGGTAACATTGCTCGCCAACCATCTGCCGTCACCAGTGTAAATATCTCTCTCGTCGGGTCCTCTTCTTTTAATGTCCAATGAGCGCCTATGATGACTATTTTATCAATTGGAATACTTCCCGCCGCAGCCAGTCGCAACGCCACAATACCTCCGTCACTGTGACCAATAACGCTGCATTTTCCTAACGTTAAATATCTGACAACTGCTTCTACATCTTGTTGAAGCTGTTTGTACGATAAATTTCCTTGCCCTAACGTCGATTTACCCTGTCCCCTGCTATCTATACCAATAAGTTGGTAAGTATTTCCAAGTTCGTCCACAATTCGGTTAAATGTCTCAATGTCACTTAAACCACCATGCAAAAAAATCAGTGGATATCCATTTGGATTGCCTTGCCGCTCATAATAAATATGAGCGCCATCAGTTTCTAAGTAACTACCATTTTGATGATTAAAACCTAACATAAAATAATATCTCCTTCATTTACCTTAGAGCCTAATGGGATAGGCTCTTAATCCAAAGGACACACTCGAATAGTATGACCATCAGGATCTTTCACGAGGAAAGTGCGTCCAAACACATCATTATAAGGCTCCTGTCGAATCTCAATGTTTGTGTTTTCTTGCCATCTTTCAAAGAGTCGATCAACTTCTTCGCTGGATGACAGCATAATACCAATCTCAGAAAATCTCGGAATAGCGCTATCAGGCTTTGCCCCTCCGCTCCAAATCGCAAAGATTGCCGCCTTACCCGCAGAAAATGCCACATAACGCGGGCTGGAAAAGATCGGTTCAGCATTGAAAATAGTTTTATAAAAAACCGTAGAACGCCCGATATCAGAAACATAAATCAGTTGAAGATTAGGATTAACAAGGATGGAGTCTACCATTCCATTTGCTTCAGCTTCATTTTGTTCAACAATCGCCTTAAGCCTTGATATCGTTTCAACCAGATCTTGCGTCACTTGTTTGAAGAAGCCCTCAGCCTGGGTATTTAGCATATTCGTTTCAGGCTCAAAAGTAACAGTTACCTGAATGCGCTTTGCCATGCTATTTTCATCGGTCAAAATTTGGTGACAGAAAGTTAATATTCCCACCTGTGGCAGATTAACCTGATCGGTGAACTCTTTATTCACTTCTACCTTTGCAAGATAGAAGCGTATCTCAGGCATTCCACCTAATACCATTCTGCCATATTGCCCAGTTTTCACTTCACCTTCGAATTTAAGATATTCGAGGCCAGTTTCCCATTTTTTCCGCAAATCAAAATCAATATAATGTGCCCAAATTTGAGATGGTTTTGCATTTATCGATGTAGAAAAAGTTAGGGTTAACATGAAAAACTCCAATAGTTAGATAGCTGACTCAAAACATGTTGTAGAGTTCACAGGGTAGCAATCTGGTGTGACAGTTTTTGTCAGTAGTGTTTTCTATATTTATTAATTCGACGTGTAAATATCTATACTTTTATCATGCTGCATATTTGGCATTTCCGAAGAATTTGGTGCATATGCTACTTAAAAAAATCTGGGATGACTGAGGGGTGAGAATAATGTTATTAGGAATATTCTAGTCGCCCGTTCATTGAGAGAGATTGGCTCTATATACACTAGAGTCACTAATTCGGTATTTTTTGTGTTTCCCGCCATTCTTTAAGTAATGACTGTCTTGAACGCGGATAACACCATTTTTCAACCTTTAAATGATTAATTCTATCCGACCTGAAATGACGAAATGTTTCTCGTAATTCACACCATCCAATGACAATACTGATATTTTCAAAATATCCCAACGCAAATGGCCATACCGTCCTTTCGGATTGATTTCCTTTCAGATCCCGATAAGCAAAGGTGATTTTACGCCTGTCACTGATTGCTTGCCGTATTTGCTGAATATCAACGGTAGGCTGAATTTTCGTGGAAGCAGGTCCCACTAATAATGAATTGGTTTCCAAAACTTGTTTTAATTCTGCTGGGATAACTGCTGCAATTTTGTTGATTGCGCTGATTGCGGATGTTTTTAACTGTGGATCTGCACGCTTAGCAACCCAGCTTGCGCCCAATGCCAGAGCCTCTATTTCATTCTGCGTCAGCATCAATGGCGGCAGGACAAAACCCGGCCGTAAAATATAGCCTATACCAGCCTCACCTTCGATGATTGCACCCTGAGCCTGCAAGGTAGCAATATCCCGATAGAGTGTTCTTAAACTAATATCTAATTTTTCTGCCAGTACTTTCCCCTGTACAGGAAAATGGTAACTACGCAACATCTCCATAAGAGATAACAAACGTTGTGCTCTGGACAATGCGTTGTATCCTTAACATTAATCGGCTATTTGATTAAAACTCATAAAGTTTATCATCATCTCTTTGCAATAAATAATTTGTTGATCTATCAAACAATTTCTCTTTTATTTGATTTACATTTTTTATTTTATTAGTAATGATGATAATTTGACCTATAAGGAACTTAGGGCAAGATGACTATCTATAATCTAAAACCCCGTTTTCAAAACCTCTTACGCACTATCGTAATCTCTTTGCACAAACATGGTATTACCGCTAATCAAGTTACATTGGGAGCGATGTTTTTATCAATCGCTATCGGTTCATTATTGAGCCTATTTCCTTCTTCCGCTCTTTATTGGCTGTTGCCTGTTTTTCTCTTTATCCGCATGGCTCTCAATGCAATTGATGGAATGTTGGCACGGGAGCATCACCAGAAATCCGATTTAGGCGCTATTTATAATGAACTTGGGGATGTTATTTCCGATGTTGCCCTCTATCTCCCTTTCTGCTTTTTACCGAATGTCAGCAGTACGAGTGTGTTGGTTATCTTATTTTTGGCCATCCTGACGGAATTTATTGGCGTTTTGACTCAGGCTATTGGTGCATCACGGCGCTATGACGGCCCAATGGGAAAAAGTGACCGCGCTTTTGCCTTCGGTACTTATGGATTGATTATTGCAATTTTCCCTTCTGCCTTGAACTGGAGCCACTACTTATTCCCTTTCATGGGCATTTTACTCTTGATGACTTGCTATCAGCGTGTTGTTAAAACCTTGCGTGAAATCAGGCTGGATGAAGAGTCACAATCTAAATAAGGAATTAATATGACACAGTTATCAAAGGCACTTTCATCAAATACGCTTTTATCGAATACACAACCATCAAATCAACGTATTGCCGAAGAACATTATTTCACCACATCAGATTCAGCTTCCCTGTTTTACCGTTATTGGCCGCAGCAAGAACAAGCTAAGGCCGGAAAAGCCATCATTATTTTCCATCGTGGTCATGAACATTCAGGACGGATCCAGCATGTCGTTGATGGACTCAATCTGCCCGATGTACCAATGTTCGCCTGGGATGCCCGTGGGCACGGAAAAACAGAAGGGCCACGAGGTTATAGTCCATCAATGGGTACGTCAATTCGTGATGTTGATGAATTCGTGAGGTTTATTAGCGCAAAGTACGATATTGAAATGGAAAATATTGTGGTGATTGGTCAAAGTGTTGGCGCAGTGTTAGTGTCTGCCTGGGTACATGATTACGCTCCAAAAATTCGGGCAATGATCCTCGCTGCACCTGCGTTTGATATCAAGCTGTATGTCCCCTTTGCGGTACAAGGATTGCAACTAATGCAGAAAATGCGGGGCGTTTTTTTCGTCAATTCTTATGTGAAAGCGAAATTCCTGACCCACGATGAAGCCCGCATCTCCTCTTATGATAATGATCCTCTCATTACCCGCGAAATTGCCGTTAATATTCTATTAGAACTTTATCAAACCGCAGAACGTGTAGTGAAAGATGCCGGCGCCATTACATTACCAACCCAACTCTTTATTTCTGGCAGCGATTATGTTGTACACCATAAACCACAGCATCAATTTTACCAGCGTCTGAACACCCCGATTAAAGAAAAACATGTCATGGAAGGGTTCTACCACGATACCTTGGGCGAAAAAGACCGCCATTTGGTTTTCAGCAGAATACGTACATTTATCGATCGCGTTTTTGCGTTCCCTCGTTATCAACATGATTACAGCAATGAAGATATTTGGAGCCATACCGCAGACGAGTTTCGGGAATTATCACTGCCATTACCACGCTTCTGCCCCAAAAACCTCAGTTATAAACTGATGCGTAAGGCAATGAATACACGCTTGGGCAGAACGTCTGAAGGCATTCGCCTCGGTCTGGAAACAGGTTTTGATTCCGGTTCCACACTGGATTATGTTTATCGCAATCAACCACAAGGCCAGGGAATTTTCGGGAGAACGCTGGATCAACAATATCTCAGGGGTAACGTTGGCTGGCGTGGCATACGGCAACGAAAAATCAATATGGAGACATTAATCCGTCAGGCCATTCGCTATTTACATCAACAAAACCAACCTGTCCATATTGTTGATATCGCGGCTGGACATGGGCGTTACGTTCTTGATGCAATCAATGATTTCAGCAAAGTTGATTCCGTTTTATTAAGAGATTACAGCGAACTCAATGTCAATCAAGGACAAGAGTATATTGAAGAACGTCACCTTGCAGATAAAATTCGTTTTGTTATCGGTGATGCGTTTAATGCCGATAGCATTGCGTCCATTACCCCAAAGCCCACATTGGGCATTGTTTCCGGCCTTTATGAATTATTCCCCGACAATACGCTAATCAAAGATTCTTTACGTGGCCTTGCCAGTGCCATCGCAGAAAACGGCTACCTGATATATACCGGGCAACCTTGGCATCCACAACTTGAAATGATCGCTCGCGTTCTTTCCAGCCATCGTGAAAACCAACCGTGGATTATGCGCCGGCGTACTCAGGGAGAAATGGATGCGCTGGTAGAAGCCGCTGGTTTTGAAAAGCAGTATCAATTAACTGATAACTGGGGCATTTTCACTGTATCGATCGCCAAAAAAATCCAACGTTGAGAATAGGCAGATGAAACACCCGACAAAACTTCCTCACAATAATCGCCCGCGTTTGTGGCTGACAGCCGCTGTCTGGCTGTTGCTTCTGGCACCGTTCTTTTTTATTACCTACGGGCAAATCAATCAACTCACCGCACAAAGAGACGATGTGGAAGTTATGGTGTTCAGTTGGGAACATTACATTCCTTTCTGGTCATGGACGATTATTCCTTACTGGAGTATCGATTTATTTTACGGAATATCACTGTTTATCTGTACCTGCCGCCGTGAGCAATGGATTCACGGCTGGCGATTGGTGACAGCGTCACTGATTGCCTGTGTCGGGTTCCTGTTATTTCCGCTGAAATTTTCGTTTTCCCGTCCCGTGACCGAAGGCATTTTTGGGTGGTTATTCGATCAACTGGAGCTGTTTGACCTGCCCTATAATCAGGCACCTTCATTACATATTATCCTGCTATGGTTACTCTGGTTGCGTTATGCCGCGCACTTACATGGTTATTGGCGGGGATTGCTGCATATCTGGTCTGCCCTCATTGCCTTATCGGTTCTTACGACCTGGCAGCATCATTTTATTGATGTGATCACCGGTCTTGCCGTGGGAGTCATGATCAGTTACTTGCTCCCTATTACACACCGTTGGCGCTGGCAACCAAGCCAAGATAGCTATGCCAGAAAATTATTTGCCTATTATGCAGCAGGCAGCCTCTTGTTTGCGTTGATGGCATCTGGATTAGGCGGCGTTTTCTGGATCCTGTTGTGGCCTGCTATATCTTTATTCATGGTTGCTCTCGGCTATGCGGGATTGGGCAGTTCAGTGTTTCAAAAGCAAACCGATGGCCGAATGTCACTGTCTGCACGTTGGGTAATGGCTCCCTATCAATTAAGTGCCTGGATTTCTTACCTTTGGTTCAGGCGAAAAAGCGCGCCTTATAATCAAATCGTGGAAGGGATCATTCTTGGTAGTTTGCCACATCCGTCAAGCACCAAATCAGCCAATACAGTCAGTGTGTTGGACATGACGGCAGAATGGCACAGGAAACCTGATATCTATACAACAGACTACGTTTGCCAACCCCAAATCGATTTATTGCCATTGGGACCTGAAGCACTGCAATCCGCAGTTTGTACGCTGGACAATTTGCACCAAAAAGGGAGCGTATTCATTCATTGCACACTCGGGCTGTCCCGTAGTGCAATGGTAGTGGCGGCATGGTTACTGAAACGACACCCTGAGTACGATATTTCCACCGCCATTGATATGCTTCGCCGAGCAAGACCTTATGTCACTTTCAGGCAAACACATTTGGATGCCCTTATCCAATGGGCAGAATGTTATCGTGACCGGAGAATGTAATATGCAGCCGGAAAATCTGACAAACAAAGTAGTTATTACCACATTACAAAGTTGGCGCTTTATTTCGGGTTTATCCGCATTTTCGGTACTTATAGCGACAACAATATGGATAACAACCGCAAGCAGTCATGCAGTTTATGCCATGTCGTTATTCTTTGCCCTGTCCAGCCAGTACTATTGTTGGCGCATTTGGCTCGATTGCCACTATTTTCAGCTTTTGAGTTTGCATCCTGAAAAGAGTGCTGAGTTCGATCAGGCATTATTGCTGATATTCAATAAGTCCCCCCGGTCACGAACACAGAAAGATCGCTTTCAAGGTTCAATTTCATTGTTAAAACGAGCAGTTATGAGTTTGATGCTGCAACTGGGGGTACTTTTGCTGTTTATCTTGATGAGATAAGCTGCTCCCAAAAACATGCGAAATTGAATCTAGTTTCCCTTTAGGATTACATGGCATTAACAAAACCAATTTAATCATTTGATTTTTATTTCACGAACGCTAATCTATTAGTTAACTTTTTGACATATAACACCTTTCTGTGCTGATAAAAGCGATATTCTGTCTTCTCTTTTTTTCAGCACGTCATTTGATGTCTTATTTTTGGTTTTTATTTCAATGAATACTCGTAAAATTAAGGGGATACGTCCATTTAGTGCATTTATTGACTCTTGTTGGAAGGAACCTTACTCTTTCTCTCGTTTTATCAAGGATATGATTGCTGGGGTCACAGTGGGAATTATTGCAATTCCTCTGGCAATGGCTTTGGCAATCGGCAGTGGTGTTGCGCCGCAATATGGCTTATATACAGCAGCTATTGCAGGAATTGTTATTGCTCTCACCGGAGGATCTCGTTATAGCGTTTCCGGGCCAACGGCGGCTTTTGTCGTGATCCTCTACCCCGTGTCACAACAGTTTGGCTTAAGCGGTCTACTTATCGCCACGCTTATGTCAGGCATTATTCTGGTTGTCATGGGATTAGCCCGATTGGGGCGCTTGATTGAATATATTCCCTTATCCGTCACGCTGGGGTTTACTTCTGGTATTGCGATTACTATCGCCACCATGCAGGTGCAAAACTTCTTTGGCCTGAAACTGGAGCATGTGCCAGAAAATTATATCGATAAACTCATTGCTCTCTCCCAAGCATTCCCTTCATTACAGTTGAGCGATACACTTATCGGTTTTACCACGCTGTTGGTTTTGATTTTCTGGCCAAAACTGGGATTAAAGTTACCGGGTCACTTACCGGCTTTGATTGCAGGTACTGGCGTCATGGGTATCATGTATTTGCTAGGCCACGATGTAGCAACGATTGGCTCATCATTCAGCTACATTCTGGAAGATGGCGCACAGGGCCAGGGTATTCCGCCAATTCTCCCCCAATTTATTCTGCCGTGGAATTTACCTGACACTCATTCCTTTGATATAAGCTGGAATACAATATCAGCACTGCTGCCCGCTGCATTTTCAATGGCCATGTTAGGGGCAATTGAATCTTTGTTGTGTGCCGTTATTCTGGATGGCATGACCGGAAAAAAACATCATTCCAATGGTGAGTTGATTGGTCAGGGAATGGGCAATATTGTCGCCCCTCTCTTTGGCGGAATTACCGCAACCGCCGCTATCGCCCGTTCAGCCGCCAATGTGCGTGCAGGAGCAACTTCACCGATTGCTGCTGTTGTTCACTCTCTGCTGGTATTATTGACGCTGCTGGTTCTCGCACCGATGCTCTCTTATCTCCCACTTGCCGCGATGTCAGCTATTTTGCTGATTGTGGCGTGGAATATGAGTGAAGCCCATAAGGTTGTAGATTTAATCCGCCGTGCCCCTAAAGACGATATCATCGTCATGCTGTTGTGTCTGTCACTGACGGTTCTGTTTGATATGGTGATAGCAATCACGATCGGTATCGTTCTGGCATCGCTCTTGTTTATGCGCAAAATTGCCAATATGACCCGAATTAGCATTTCTCCTTCAACAAATAGTGATAAAGGTCTGCTGGTTGTACGAATTAACGGCCCTCTGTTTTTCGCTGCCGCAGAGCGTATTTTTGCTGAGTTAAAAGAAAAAGGCGCTGATTATCAAACCATTATTATGCAGTGGGATGCTGTTCCAGTGCTGGATGCGGGCGGTCTACACGCTTTTCAGGGATTTGTTCGGGAGACGGGAAAAGAGAAACATATCGTTGTGTGTGATATCTCCTTTCAGCCTTTGAAAACGCTGGCAAGAGCCAAAATCGAGCCGATCAAAGGGCAATTAAGTTTTTATGCTACTTTAGCCAAGGCGTTGGAAGAAATAGATTAACCTAATTGCCTATAAATACTCACCCAGTGGGTCGCCAAATGGTTACCCACTGCCACGGATAAACCTAAAGCCTCCCCGTTTATCCCGGTCATTGTCACCTCGACGCCCTGCGCCATAACACCCCCCGTTACCCTGCACCTGGCACATTGCTCCATCACCTGCCAGCCCGAGCAGTTGGCAGCCATTATTGCGGAGCTCAATTTATGCTGATGCCCCGAACTATTTGGCTGGCTCGTGAACAAAGGAGAGTGGTTATAGCTGTTTTAGATATACTCACAATTCCTGATGAAAGATTGAAACAGAAATGTGTTGATGTCACTGATGTAGAGGATGTTCAAACTCTGATTGATGATATTCTGGAAACAATGTATAACACGGATAACGGCATTGGGTTGGCAGCACCACAGGTGGGCAGAAAGGAAGCCGTATTAGTCATTGATATTTCGCCGGAACGCAATCAGCCACTGGTTTTAATCAACCCCAGTATTGTTGAAAAAAATGTAAGGTCGTAAATCAGGAAGGATGTTTATCTATTCCCGGATATTATGCAGATGTAGAGCGGATTTGAAAAAGTGAAAGCTCTGGATCGGCATGGTCAGACCATTACAGCGGAAAGTAAGGATTATGATTTTAAATAGCCAAATAATGATTAACTTTATTTTAGATATAATTAAAATTAATTATTAAATTTCAATAAAATATTTTATATATTAAATAATATATCCAGTTTTGTGATCTGCTGGCAAGAAAGAAAATTCTCGAAAATAAAAATAAGCTTATATTCATAAATAATGGCGATTGATTGAATGTAGCTAATTAAACAGATAATTTTAAAGATGAAGGCTATTAGAGGATTTACATGATGGCAGACAACAGGCAACTTAGTGCTACAGTATTTGTTAAATATACTGAATATGGCTCAATAACGGGTCATGCCGCAATGCTGATTGGTGCAATTAATTCAGGCGATCTGCATAATTATATAGACAATCAGGTAGATTTTAACCCCAGAAGACCTATCCAACAAGGATCTCTCCAACAAAGAATTAGACAACAAAAATTTTGGGAAGACGCATTTTTCAGTGATGAAGAAACTTTTCAGGAATTTCAAGAAACGTATCATGTCTATTACAGGTTGTATGGTTTGGATGTAAATGCAATGCTGAGTGCAAGAAGAGCAATAAATCATACGAATGTGCATTACAATTTTTTGATTAAGAATTGTGCGACAATAATTGCCCGAATTTTAAAAGCCGGAGGGGTAGAGCGATTATTGAGTCCATTCAATAGAATATTTTATGGACATAATTTGTATTGGACACCTAAAGATATTGCTCAATTATGCGATAAATTAAAAAATGTAAATATGGCAACAAAACACAAGTATGAAAACTGTCCGAAAAAACGTAATAATATTCGTAGCGTTCTGGCTGGTTTCAGATAATAAAATATATATTATCTCCTTCGATTTTCCAGTTGCAGTTTTGTTGGCTGCGTTAATCAGATCCTACGAAAAAATGACGAGCCAATAAGTAGCGGATTTCATTTGCAGTTAATGTGAGCCGAAAAAGCGGATAAATGCGAGTCCTTACAACTAGGGAGTAAGTGTTTATATCGTTACCGACATGTGGTGGGAAATATCTTTGCCAGAATCAAATATTTTCGTGTGATAGCAACAAGAATGGATGCGCTATTGCCGATAATTTCATGGTATTTATTTTCCTGTAAAATTTCTTCTTGCAGATATTCATTTTGCTGTTCCAGCCGGCTTTTTAAATCTCGCAACTCTTCAAGGACATGGGTCAGTTGCTTCTCGGTATTCAGCCTATCGGTAATATCGCGGAATACAACTACTGCGCCAATAATTTCACCGTCACGAATCACAGGCGTACTGGTAAATTCCACGGGGAAGCAACTGCCATCACGGCGCCAGAAAATTTCCTGAATACCTTCATACACAATACCATCATGTACCGCCGCATAAATCGGGCACTCTTCTACAGGATAAGGCTCGCCATTTTCATGGGTATGATGATGAATCTCATGGATATTATTACTCAGCACATCTTCAGCTTGCAGCCCCAACATTTTAGCTCCGGCGGGGTTAATAAAGGTGCACAAACCTTGTTTGTTAATACTGTAAATACCGTCACCCACTGAGCTCAACAATAAATGCTTACCGGTGTCGGAGTCTATAAACAATTCCTGTAAGGCTTGCCATTCTTTTAAATCTGCCTGAATGGCTTTATCGACATTTTTATTGTGTTGGCGCAATTCTAATTCTTTGACATCCGCCAGCGACCATATCAGTAATGTTTTATTTTTATAGGGTAATGAAATGGAAGTAATATCCAGCTGAGTTTTTCCGCCATTTTTATCAAAGGCATACAGTTCATTACTCCAGGCCCAACCTTGTTCCAACGCTTCTTCGGTAAATGCCAGAAGATCTGGCAGTTGACTAAAATGACCGAAAATAGAAGTCACCGTTTTTTGAATAATGTCATGACGTTCGTAACGTAATAGTTGAGTGGCACTGATATTCACATCAATAAACTGGTTTTGGTGTGGATCTAATACAATTAATGCCTGTGATGTGTGTTCAAACACCAATGGACGAATAGAGTCCTCAGTTGTTACCCAGTCCGAGATAAAGTCAGCCGTGTTCATATGATTTATATTACTCATATTATGAAATTTCGTAATTTAAGTTATGCTGGATTAACGCAATAAGTGCAACATGCGACCGGTATAGGCTTCCATTGGCGTCAGCCCATTTAAAATCTTTCTTGGTGTCATATTCAGCCTCAATTCCATATCGCTGATAGCTTGCTCCGTCAGTGGGCCAAAAGCGGTTCCCTTAGGC